>NZ_BAXF01000271.1:0-2935 GCF_001310435.1 Arthrobacter sp. JCM 19049
TCGCCGAGGCCGCCGCCGAGCAGCCCGTCGAGGTCACCATCGCCCTGGAGGGCGAACCCATCGAGGAGGCGCTGGACGCCTCCAGCATCCTGTCCCTGATGGGCCTGGGCGCCGAACACGGAACCCGGGTGGTGCTGCGGGCCGAAGGCGAAGGTGCCGAACAGGCGCTGGAAACACTGGCCGCAGTACTGGAAACCGACCACGACGCCCAGTAGGGGCCCGCGCCGCCGGCCCCAGCGGTACGGCACAGATCACCCTGTGAAATCGCCACGCGGTGCGCGTGGCGATTTCACTTTGTCCCGGGTCCGGAGCACAGTGGAAGGATGCGTTTGTTCAACCGTCGGCGGCACCGGATGGTGGCCGCCGCCCTGCTGCTGCCGCTGCTGGCCGGGTGCGCAAGCCCCGGATCCGATCAGGAGCCGGCCCCGCAGGAGCAGGCGCCGCAGCAGGTGGACTGCCAGCAGATGGCCTGCGTCGCGTTGACCTTCGATGACGGTCCGGGAGAGTACACCGACCGGCTGCTTGATGAACTGGGCGAAGCCCAAGCCCCGGCCACGTTCTTCGTGCTGGGAAAGAATGTGGGGCACTACCCGCAGGCGCTGCAGCGCATGGTGGCGGAGGGCCACCAGATCGGTTCGCACAGCTATGACCACAAGGACATCACCAAGCTGACCCGCGAGGGAATCGAGCATGAGGTGCAGTGGACCGATGAGGCCGTCCAGCAGGCCGCCGGGGTGACGCCCGAGGTGTTCCGTCCGCCGTACGGCGCCAACGGGGTGGTCTACAACCGGCTGATTCCCACCCCCTTGCTGTTGTGGGACGTGGACACGCTGGACTGGAAGCACCACGACCCGAAGAAAACCGTGAAGATCGCCATGCAGGAGGTCAGCCCGGGGTCGGTAATCCTGATGCACGATATCCACGAGACCTCGGTGGACGCGGTGCCCGAGCTGGTGCAGCAACTGCGCGAGGCCGGGTACACCCTGGTGACCGTGCAGGACCTGTTCGCCCACACGGAGTTCGAGCCCGGGAGCGTCTACACAAAGCTGAAGACCCCGGCCAGCGCCGGGCCCTCCCCCAGCGCCCCGGCCGATTCCCAGTAATCGCCGGTCAGGGGGCCTGCTGCGCGTACTGCTTCAGGCGCGCCAGCATCGTTTCGTCGCTGGCCCGCACCTGTTCGGCAAAGCGCTCGCATTCCTGGACCGTCAGGTCCGGGTCGATGATCATCACCTGCAGGATCACCCGGGTGTCGGCGCCCAGCGCGGTGAGGTCAAAACGGTAGGACAGCGCGTCGGTATCCTCCGAGGAGTGCAGGACCAGGGTGTTGGGCTCCACCAGGTCGTGGATGACGAACTGCCGTAAACGGCCCGCCACCTGGTAATCCAGCAGGGTGCCCACCCGCGGCGGGTCCTGGCTGGCGTCCATGTAGCTCACCTGCGGCATCCACAGGTTCGCCGACCCCCAGTCGGTCAGCAGCTCCCAGACGCGGTGCACCGGCAGGTGGATGGTTTCCACGCTTTCGAACACAGTGAACTGACTCATACGCGAATCGTGCCATGGGTGGCCCGGAATGTGAATAGCTCCACGGACCGGGGGCGGGAGCCGGTGGGGCCCGGCTACCAGCCTCTTCGTCGTCCGCCTCGGAAATCCCCAGCTCCGGTTCCTGTTCCGCGTCAAAGGTGTGCCACGCTTCGGTGAAGTCGGCAATCGCGTCCAACTCGTCCAGCTGGTCGGAGTCCAGCACTTCCTGGGCCTCGGGCAGGTTCAGGATGGTGCTCACTGCATGGAACGGGTGGCGTTCGAAGAAGTCCAGGGGCGTGACCTCCGGGTTGAAGGTCAGGTCCTCGGTCTGGGCGAACAGGTCGATATAGCGCTCCACCGCGGATTCCAGCCGGGTCAGGTTGATGCCGGTCAGGGATTCGTTGTAGATCTCAGCAGTGGCATCAGCACTGCTCAATGAGCTCCTCGCTCATCTGTGCCATTGTTCTCCGCCTCGGGGTCGCTGTGGTGGTTCGTAGCAATTCATCTTATGACGCACAGCCGGAGCTGTCATGCCGATTCTCCGTGATCTATCTCCACCCCCGGCCACGATGGCGGGCAGGGAATTTGCCGTGGCGCGACCCGGCGAGCACGCCGGAACGAACCCGGTTTTTCCAGGTCAGATCGCGCCAGGCAGGGACTTGGGGTGTGCACCGAGGGCCCGGGCACGACCGGAGGCGCTGCCCAACCGGCTGGCAAGAGCCAAAACTTGGCGGTAGCTGGCGATCTGCTGGCGACCGTGGCCAGGGTGCAGCGCCTCGCGCAGACTGGGGCATGACACCTACACCGCTCAAGGCCCTCATCCTGGTCTGCACGCTCACCCCTCCCCGAAGCCTCCAGCAGTGACCTGCTGGCCCGGCAGGTCGCCGAGGAATTGAAAAAGCACCACGTCGAAAGCCAGCTGCTGCGGGTGGTCGACCACGACGTCAAACCCGGGGTGCTCACCGACATGGGCCAGGTGACGCCTGGCCGCAGATCCGCAAGACCATGCTGGAATCAGACATCCTGGTGATGGCCACCCCCATCTGGGTGGGCCACCCGGCCAGCCCGGCGCAGCGCGTCCTGGAACGACTGGACGCCGAGTTGTCGGAAACCGATGAGAAGGGGCGCCCAATTCTCTTTGACCGCGTCGCCCTGGTTGCAGTGGTGGGCAACGAGGACGGTGCCCACCATGTGGTGGCGGAGCTTTCCCAGGGGCTGGCCGAGGTGGGCTTCAGCCTTCCGGCGCAGGGCTCCACCTATTGGGTGGGCGAGGCCATGCACACCGTGGACTACCAGGATCTGGAACAGACCCCGGAGGTGACCGCGAACGCCACCTCCATCGCGGTGCGCAACACCGCGCACCTGGCCCGGCTGCTGCGGCAGAACCCGTACCCGCGCCCCGCAGGATTAGCGG
>NZ_BAXF01000272.1:0-2935 GCF_001310435.1 Arthrobacter sp. JCM 19049
CCCCCGCACCCGGCTCTGCCAGCCTCCCGCCGCAGTGGGGCGAGCAGGACACCATGCCCGACTGGGCCCGCGCAGACGACCCGTCCTCCACCACCGACGCGCCGAGCAGGCTCCGCCCACTGCAACACCGCCCACTGCAACACCGCCCACCCCGGATGCCTACCCCGCGCAAGCCCCCGGGGCGGGGGAAAACGTCGGCAGCTTTAGCCAGTTGGGCGGAACGGACCGGTTCCCCGAGGAGCTGCTCAAGCCCTTCGAGGACCTGCGCCCCGAATTCCGCCACCTGATCGCGCTGCTTTCACTGCTGCGCGCCGATCACAGCGGCACCGGCAAGCAGGTGGGGGTGGTGCAGCCCGAGATCACGGTCATCATGGATTACGACAAGATGGTCGCCGACGGCAAGGACTTCGCCGTCACGGAAACGGCATCCCCATCTCCGCGGCCGCGATGCGGGCCATGCTCTGCAACGGGATCCTGCGCCCAGCGGTCTTTGGCACCAAGAGCGAGATCCTGGACATCGGCCGCACCAACCGGCTCTTCCCGAACTACATGCGCAAGGGCCTGCGGGCCAAATACCGCGGGTGCGCCTACCCCGGATGCACCATGCCCGCCTCCAGATGCGAGGCCGACCACATCACACCCTGGGACGAAGGCGGGCAGACCAGCATCGATAACGGGTGCCTGTTCTGCCCGATGCACCACCACGCACGGCACTGCAGCCTGTTTACGGTGATCCGCAACGAAGACGGCCCACCCATGGTGTTGTTGCCCAAGGACCTGGACCCCCATCAACGCCCGCGGATCAACACTTACTGGCTCAGCCCCTCCGAGGCGCTTACGGCCGCCCGGGCCGAGCAGGCCGCCGCCGACCGGCTGGCCGCCTGAAACACATGGGACTGCCCCCGACCGGTCACGGTCGAGGGCAGCACACCACCACTGTCGCCACGCGGCGTCCAATCCAGGCCGGTTTCCACCGGCTGGCTGCCCGCGTCCCTAGGAGTTGGCGGCCAGGTGCTTGGCGGCAAGCTCCAGGTAGGTGTCCGCGTTCTTTGACAATCCCGCGACCTCTTCCTCGGTCAGCTCACGGCGCACCTTGGCCGGAACCCCGGCCACCAGGCTGCGCGGGGGAACCTGGGTTCCTCCAGCACCAGCGCCCCGGCCGCCACCAGGCACTGCTCGCCGATCACCGCGCCGTTCATGATCGTGGCGCTCATGCCCACCAGGCACCCATCGCCCACGCTGGCCCCGTGCACCACCGCCGAATGCCCCACGGACACGGACTGGCCCACCGTGCACGGGAAACCGGCATCGGCGTGCAGCACCACGTTGTCCTGCAGGTTCGTTCCGGCGCCGACCCGGATCGGGGCCGAATCCCCGCGCACCGAAACGCCGTAGAAGGCGCTGGCGCGCTCGCCGAGTTCCACATCCCCGCTCAAGGTCGCGGTGGGGGCGACGAACACGTTCTGCGCCACCTTGGGGGTGGCGCCGTCAATGGTAATAATGTGAGCCATGGCACCCACTGTAGTTCAGGGGACGAACCGGCAGCGATTCCGGCCTGCGCAGATGACACCACCGCGCCGCTCGCACAGGCGGCTCGGACAAGCGGCCCGGAAAAGCGGCTCGCCGGAAGCCGCTAGGAGAAGACGATGGTGCGCTGCCCGTCGAGCATCACCCGATGCTCGGCATGCCACTGCACGGCCCGGGTCAGCGTGCGCCCCTCCACCGCTACGCCCCAGCTCCACCAGCTGGGCGGCGGTACGCGAATGGTTGACCGGGGTGACTTCCTGGTCGATGATCGGCCTTCGTCCAGGTCGGCGGTGACGTAGTGGGCGGTGGCGCCGATGAGCTTCACACCGCGGGCGTGGGCCTGGTGGTAGGGCTTGGCGCCCTTGAAGGAGGGCAGGAAGGAATGGTGTATGTTGATCACCCGCCCGGCCATGCGCTCGCACAGCGAGTCGGAGAGGATCTGCATGTAGCGGGCCAGCACCACCAGTTCGATCCCGTGCTCCTGCACGAGCTTGAGCAGCTCGGCCTCGGCCTGGCCCTTGTTCTGGGCGGTCACCGGCAGGTGCACGAAGTCCACCCCGTAGAACTCGGCCATCGGCTGCAGGTCACGATGGTTGGAGACGATCACCGGGACCTCGATCGGCAAGGTGCCGGCGCGCTGGGCGAACAGCAGGTCGTTCAGCGCGTGCCCGGCCTTGGAGCACATGATCATGGTGCGGGTGCGGCGGGACGATTCGAACACCTTCAGGTCCATGCCGAATTCGTCGCGGATGGGCGCCAGCTGGGCCATGACCTGGTCCAGGGTGTGCCCGGTGGCCACCTCGATGCGCATGAAGAAGGTGTTGGAATCCGGGCTCTCATACTGCTGCGACTCGGTGATGTTGCAACCGGCACCCAACAGGCCCCCGGAGACGGCATGCACGATGCCCGGACGGTCGACGCAGGAGAGGGTGACGATGAAGTGGTTGCTCATGCATTCCAAAATACGTGGCTGGCGCCCCGGCACCGAATTGATGAGCAAAGATCACACCCGCAGCGATTGCGGTGACTTCTCCTCCGGGTGCGCAGTCGTGTAGCCGCTCGCCTCCGTGCCCGCCATGCCGGAGGCATGCTGCTTCAGGTGCTTGATCGCGGCGATGGCGGCCCGTCGTCCGGCACGGGTGGCCCCAATGGTGGAGGCCGACGCCCCGTAGCCGACCAGGTACAGTCCGGGCTGGTCGGCGGCGCTGACCGCATCGGCGGACATCCGGATCCCGCCCTGGGCGGTGCGCAGCTTCAGCGGCGCCAGGTGCTTCAGCGCGTGACGGAAGCCAGTGGCCCACAGGATCGCGTCGATGCGTTCGCGGCTGCCGTCGCTGAACACCACCGCATCGGCCTCCAGGCGGGAGATCGGACCTCGGGAAATCATCAGCGGAGGCGATCGCCGCAC
>NZ_BAXF01000273.1:0-2931 GCF_001310435.1 Arthrobacter sp. JCM 19049
CACCCCGGTCAGCACCCGGCCGGCATGCAGCCACACCTCGGCCTGGGCGCCGAGCATCAGCAGCACCGATCCCCCAATCGAGCGATCAGCGCCAGCAGGGTGAAGGGCTTGCGTCCCAGCCGGTCCGCCCAGGAACCGGCGAACACCAGCATCGGCAGCAGACCCACCACGTAGCTGGCCAGCACCAGGAACGCGGCCACCTCGCTCAGCTCGCGGTGCTGCTGGTACCAGCCGATCAGGGAGACGTACTGGTTGGCGCACCAGCCGGTGAGCACCAGACAAATTCCGGGGAACCACCAGGAGCCGGCGCGCTGCGTCCGGATGGCCGCGGTCACCGCCGTGATGCTACTGCCCCAGGTCGTAGCTCAGCGAGCGGACCCGCTCGGCGATCTCGTCACGGATCCGGCGCATCCGCTCGGCCCCGGTGTAGCCTCGTCGCTGGGTTCGGAAAGGATCCAGCGTTCGGTGCGCACCGAGGAGTCGAACGTCGGCTGCGCCTCGCTGCCCAGGATCACCACCCGGTCCACGGTGGCCACCACCTGCGGGTCGATGGCCTTGGGTGTTCCGGCGGACATGTCCGCCCCGGTTTCGGCGATCACCTGCACCGATTCGGGGTTGATGCCCCCGCCCGGGTTGGTCCCTGCGGAGTAGGCGGTGATCTTCCCGTCGGAGAAGTGCTCCATCAGCGCGGCGGCCATCTGGGATTTGCCGGCGTTGCGCGAGCAGATGAACAGTACTGAGTTACCCATGCAGTCATTCAACCACCCCAACGAACAATAGCGGCAACCCGCCGTCCAATTGTTATGCCGTGGCCATGGTGGCCGTCCGGCGCAACAACCTGGCGGGTGCCGCTATTGCGTGGGGGTGCTAGCGCTTGGTCTTGATCGTCTCCCCGCGGAAGAACGCCGGGTGCTTGACGCGCATTACCAGCATGATCACCACGCCCAGGGCCAGCACGCCGACGCCGAGGATGAACACCATGCCCACTCCGCCAATCGAGGAGCCCGAACCGTAGGCGGGGTCCATGGAGTCGATGCAGGTGCGCACGAACATCACCAGCAGCACCACGCCGCCGATCAGCGGAGCCAGGAACTTGAACAGGATGTTGCGCACCGAGTCGAACAGTTCGGTGCGGAAGTACCACACGCAGGCCAGCGCGGTCAGCCCGTAGTAGAAGCAGATCATCATGCCCAGTGCGGTAATGGTGTCCCACAGCGCGTTCTCGGACAGGATGCGGGTCACCACGTAGAACCCGGCCGCGGCCACGGCCGCGGTGACGGTGGCCACCGACGGGGACATGAAGCGCGGGGAGATCCGCGCGTACTTCTCCGGCAGCGCCTTGTAGTAGCCCATGGACAGGATGGTGCGCGCCGGGGAGACCAAGGTGGACTGCAGCGAGGCGGCGGAGGAGGAGAGGATCGCCAGGCTCATCAGGATGGCCAGCGGACCCATCACCGGCCCGGAGAGCACCGCGAAGATCGATTCCTGGTTCTCCGGGTTGCCGGCGCCCAGGCCCTCGGTTCCGATGCCGGCGTAGTAGATCACGCCCAGGGACACGGCCATGTACAGGGCGATGATGATCAGCACCGTCAAGGTGGCCGCGCGCCCCGGAACCTTCTCCGGATCGGTGGTCTCCTCGTTCATGGTCAAGGTGACGTCCCAGCCCCAGAAGATGAAGATGGACAAGCTCACGCCCGCTGCAAAGGCGGTGAAGGACTCCACCGCGGCCGGGTTGAACATCTCCAGGGTGATCGGCGTGCGGTCAAAGGGCTCGGGTTGGTGAAGCACATGATCGCGAACAACAGCAGCACCGCCACCTGGAAGCCACCAGCACGTACTGGAACGCTTGGTGGCGTTCAGCCCGCGGTAGGAGATCCAGGTCGCGACCGCCACGAACACCAAGGTGGTGGGAATGTTGATCCACAGGTTGCGGGTCAGCTCCGCGATCCATTCCTGCCCGGTCAGCTGCGCGATGAGCAGGTAGAAGAAGTCCACCGCCACGGCCGCCAGGTTGGAGAGCACAATCACCGTCGCGGCGATCAGCCCCAGCCGCCCATCCAGCCGATCAGCGGCCCAAACGCGCGGGTGGCCCAGGTGAAGCTGGTGCCCGAATCGGGCATCACATTGTTCAGCTCCCGGTAGCCCAGCGCCACCAGCAGCATGGGCAAAAACCCGGCCAGGAAGATGGCCGGCAGGTTCGTGCCCACCTCGGCCACCGTCGGGCCCAGGGCGGCGGTGAGCGTGTAGGCGGGGGCGATACAGGAAATGCCGATCACCACGGTGCCCAGCACGCCCACGGTGCCCTTGCTCAGGCCCTTTTCATGCAGGCCGCTATCGGACCCCGGCGGGTGCTCCCGCTGCACATCGTTAGACATCTACGGTTCCTTGCTCGTCGTTGAGGTGTACATCCCGGGCAGCTGGGTGCGCGGGCAGGAATGGAAGGCGCTACCGGCCCGTCCCGCCGCTGCGGTGTGGAACCACCGCCATCGGCACGGGCAGGTGGCGCAGCATGCGCTGGGCCTTGGAGCCCAGGAACAACCGGCGCGGCGGGGCCAGACGGGAGGAGCCGAAGACGGCCAGTTCCCCGTCCAGCCAGCCGATGGAGCGATCGCCTCATCGATGCTGGCCCCGGTGACCACTTCCGGCTCCACGTGCTCGCCCAGCCCGCTGGTCAACTCGTCGAGCTGTTGGCGGGTGGCGCGCAGCACCGGGCTGTCTTCCCCGGCCTGCTCCTGACTGGTCACCAGCGTGGCCACGCGCAGCCCAATGCCCAGCGTTCGGCGCTGCGCACCGCCTGGTCGATGACCTCCCCGGCCCCGGGCAGGTCCCCGACGAAGGCGGTGATCCGTGAGATCCTGCCTTGGCCTGGCGCAGCGCGGCCACCCCGCGCGGGTTGGACATCAGCACCGGCACCGGTGAGGCGTGCAGCAG
>NZ_BAXF01000274.1:0-2916 GCF_001310435.1 Arthrobacter sp. JCM 19049
CAGTTTTCGCTTTCCGATTGAATCTTCGACTGTCCACAGTGACCTGTGGAAAATCGTTGATTTTCCGGCTTCTCGCCTTGATTTGGTACGGGTTTTTCTCCGGTCCGCTTCTCGGCGACAAGGAAAAACTATACACAGGTTTTCAGGCCTCCGCAAATCGAGGACCTGTTTTTGTGTGGTGAGCGTGGCCACATCAAAATCCTCGCTGCTCGTTGATCAATAGAACCGGTATTTAAGGATTCCCCCATTTAATGCTTCAGAGTTTTGCCTGCGTCCTCATTCGTGACTGCGCCAGATACCAGGTAAAGGGGGACTTCCAGCATGTCTCCGCCAATGTAGAGGGTTCTAACAAAGCGGGTTCGATCTAAAGCAGGGCAGGTTTCCTCACTGCCGAACTTCGCGCAACCGCAAACTCCGATGCTGATTCCCGGCAGGTCATCACGCGAGGGCCGCGATCGCCTTTGACAGCTGCTTCAGTACCCGCAAGCCGCACATAGCTCTCAGGTGCCATCGCCATTGACCTTGGGCGATAGCCTAAGACCTGTTCGGGACCGGAGCTGCAGATACAAGGCTCAGCTCAATGATCTGCAGAGTTTTCGACTCTGGAGGAGGCAGCGGCTCCAACAGACAGCATCCCCATGCCCTGTCGGAGTTGATGTGTCGCTGGAACTGGTGCCCGTCCCATTTAGAGATTGATAGCTGTGCTGGCCTCGGAGCGGAACCCGGAGCGTCTCCTTCCAGAGACTGCCTGCGAGGCTCTCGCCACCACCGCTAGACCGAACGACCCGCCCAGAAGACTTCGCCCCACTCGAGAGCGGTGCTCCTTCGTTCAGGAGGAAGCTCGTTGTCCTTTACAACCTTAGAGCGGCAGTGCTTGCTCACCGGACGAGTTGTCTCGTCGATCGGCGTTGCAGTTCAACCAGCTCACTACGAAGCGGCCGTTGCCAGCATCGATGTCGGACGCGTTCGTTGCCCCCTTTGGCATCGCGGCCGGCCTGGGGCTGTGCAGCCATTTTGTAGTGATTGGAATGATGTAGGCGTACTCATCCTCGCGGAGTACGGCGTTCGGTTCGGCGCCTTCACCCTCTGTTCGGAGCATGCATCAGAACTGGGTGTCCTTGCTACAGGCAGAACGCCAGGCAAACGAGGATCCCGGGCATACCCCTGTTGTGGGATCAATACCCAAACAACTCAGAGCGAGACAGCACAGGCGGGAGCGTTCGTTGCCCTGCTGTGCCACCGCCCGGGATAAATTAACAGCTCGCGTTGGACGTCGCATAGCGGAGTGCCTTCGCGATACACCAAGTTAGGATTAGCAAGGCACTCGACCTGAGAGCCAAATGGTTGGCTGTGTGGGTAGAGCTCTCCTTGGACCTGCGGTGTCCGTAGTCTCTGACCGAGCTTGGGTCGAGAAGTCTTGCTCGCGCCAGCGCCACCTAATGCTGCTATCTGGTCCCCAAATAGTGAAGTACATGGCACCTCAACCATCCACGCCAGACAGTTCTCCAGCCTTGTATGCTCAGGTTCCACATGATTTCGCCATGCAGGTTGCGATCGTCTGTCGACCACGCAACCCAATATGTAGCTGTGAGCATTCAGAACCGGGCATGAAGCCGGTTCTGCTGCGGGAAGTACGCCTCCTCTACCATGAGAATGCATTTCGCCGAACATGGGTTCACGACCAGAGTGGCATCTTCGATGGCTCATCTCTTGGCTTCACTCGCACAAGCTCCTTCATCAGGTCAAAGCGCTAACTGAGCGACGCTCGAGCAGCATTCCCCAGGGAAAGCCGACCATTGGCTCTCGTCAGCTTCAAGGTGTGCCCAACGCGCAAGTGCAGTTCCATAGTGCCGGCCAGGAGCAGATGGTCGGCCACCCAACCTGAGCGAGTCGGTAATACCACTCAATGACGATGAAGCGTCGGCGCCGATGCGTGATCTCGTTGCGCGCCTGGGGACAAAGGCAAATTCGCCGAGCATGCTAGAGCTGCCAAGCCCACGGTGGATCGGTAGGGGGATCGTACAGCCAACCACGAGTTCGTCAGATCCCGGTCGAATGGCACGGCGCTGACACTTTCATGGCAGGGCTCGATCGTGCCCTCAAACTCGTCATTCGAGGCAACTCATGGAAGAAGCTGGCGTTGGCAGCATGGGGAAGCACTATCCGCCGGCGGCTCGAAGGAGGCAGTCCAGAACGAGGGAACGTAAGCTCCTCTACTCCTTCGATGCCTGTTGCCGGAACCGACGGCCATCTGCATGCGTTTGCGCCGGCCTGGTATCACGGCCAGCAAGACACTCGGCAAGGTCGTACAAGGGAAGGGGTGCGTTAAATGCAAGCTGCTTATGTCGCCATCCCAATAGACGAGAGTGCTGTTGTGCAAGGTGGTGCAGCCGCACATGGGAAACAAGCGGTGCAGGTGCCCTCGGACCTGTACTCGGTAGCGGCCCAAGTTGATGCCCAGCACACTGACCACTTCCGCGGTCGACCGGTTGCTGCAACATACAAATCTTCCAGATCAACCGTGAAGCAATGCTCGAGCCCCAGAGTCTTCCGGTGTGCGCAGCAAGAGCAAGGAGGTAGCGACCCCGACGACCGGCTGTCTTGAAGCCGCGTGTCCCAGCCGGTACCGATGAGTGGCAAACTGATCACGATTTTCCACGGACGTCTATTCATAGACCCCAACGGACAGAAACACGGCTGCTTGCCACCTATTCCACGGCAAGAAAAGAACCATATTCCGCTGGAGAGGGGTATCTCACCGTAACCACGAACGCGACGAGTACAATCAGACCATGTCGAAAAAGTCTTTGAAGTCCAATAGCAGAGTACGAAGATAAGAAGCCGGCAGCTCTGGGCCGACGCGCGGTTTCCCGAGTGCCGGATCAGGGCTACCGATTAGCAAGCACGAGAACATTT
>NZ_BAXF01000275.1:0-2918 GCF_001310435.1 Arthrobacter sp. JCM 19049
CGGTTCGCCTGGCCCACGGCCTGGCGCGCCACCTGCGTGGCGAAGCCCTGCCCCTGGGCGGACACCGCGAACCGGTACCCCAGGTTCCAGAAGGACTTGCGGGTAAGCGAACATCCGCCATAGCCAATGATCTGCCGGGAACCGGCGGCCCGAATCACCCAGGGGCCCAACCCCTCACGCCGCCAGCAACCCCGCCAGGCCTCCACCATGGCCATGGTCTTCTCCACGTTGGCATGGCGTTTGGCAGGCGCATGGCTCCACACCCGGGGGTCGGCAAAGATGCGGTGCAGTTCCGGCACATCCTGCCGTTGGGGCGGGCACAGGCTCAGTTGTTGAAGGGTGGACATGAAATCACCCTAGCGAACACCACGGGCAGGGCAAGCCCCCTGCCCGGCCAGAGGCGGGGAACGCAGCACGGGCCGGCCCGCTCAGCTCACGGTCTTGGGCTCGGGCAGGGAACCGGTGCGCGGGGCACGGAACATGTCAACCACGATCAGGATCACCGCAATCCAGACCAGGATGAAGCCCACCCAGCGCTCGAGGGGCATGACCTCATGGAACACCAGCAGGCCCAGGATGAACTGGCCGATGGGAGCCAGGAACTGCAGGAACCCAGGTGCTCAGCGGCAGCCGGCGGGCCGCACCGCCAAACAGGATCAGCGGCACCGCGGTAATGATCCCGCTGGTGGCCAGCAGCCAGAACCCTGGGACGCCGTCGGCGAACAGCGCCGAGGTGCCTGATAGGTCAGCACCCCAATGAAGACCAGCGCCACCGGGGTCAGGGCAATGGTTTCCACACTGAGCGTGGCCAGGGCCGTGCCCTTCTTGCCCACCTGGTTCTTGACCAGCCCGTAAAGTCCGAAGGAGAAGGCCAGGCCCAGGGAGATCCACGGGACCCGGCCCAGGCCGGCGGTGAGCACCACCACTGCCGCCACGGCGAACCCAATGGCCACCCACTGCAGGGACGAGAGGCGTTCCTTCAGAACAAAGACGCCCAGCGCGATGGCGACCAAGGGTTGATGAAGTAGCCCAGCGAGGCCTCCAGCACGTGCCCGGAAAGCACCGCGAAGGCGTAAAGCGTCCAGTTCACCGCGATGAGCACGCTGGCAAGGACCAGGCGGGCCGTGGTCTTCCGGTCGCGCAGCAAGGTCCCCAGGTCCCGCAGCTGCCGGGTCACCGCCAGCAGCAGGAAACAGAAGACCAGGGAAAACACCACCCGCAGTGCCACGAATTCAAACGCGGAGATCTCGGGCAGCAACAGGAAGTACAGCGGTAGCAGTCCCCAGACCAGGTATGCGCTGGTGCCTTGCAAAATGCCAATGCTGCGTGGGGAGCGCGGGGAGGCACCAGCGGTGTCAGTCATAGTCTGTGGTTGCCAATCTGTGGTGGACCGGGAAAGGGGTGCGACGCCACATTGGAAGCTGCCAAGGGGCAACGGGCGCCATTAAAGGTTACTGCTCCACCGCCCCGGTTTCGTCCTCGGTTCGGTCATGCGCCCTACACAAACCGTGTTCATCCGCCCATAGACCGGATGGTGCCTAACCTGCTACCACTTGATCGCCCAGCGCACAGCCTTCCTTGCACTGCCCGTAGAACAGCACGTCGGCGATGTCGATGCTGAAGCTGGTGGCCCCACCGGGGTGGAAGCAGGGGGCGGAGCCGTGGGCGCAGGGAACATTCTCCACCCGCCCGCACGTAACGCACACGGCATGGTGGTGGTTGTCGTGCGGGTCAATCTCATAACGGGCCGCCGTGCCGGGCACCGTGAACCGGCGCAGGATCCCGTGATCGGTCAGGTCGTTGACCGCGTTGTAGACCGCCTGCGAGCTGAGTGCGACCTGACCCTCGGACAGGGCGCGGGCCAGGGCCTCGGCGCTCTGGTGCGGTTCGGTGGCCAGCTGCCTGAGCAACGCCAAACGTGCACCGGTGGCCTTCAGGTCGTTATCGTGCAGCAGTTTGGCGTAATCCATACCCACCATTGCACGCAGGTGCTTGGGATCTGTCAACCGGTGATCTCGTCACATGACGGCGGGCCACCATCCCGGGAGCCGGTGAGGGGGCAAGGATGCGTAGGATCTTGGGGTGCCCAGTTTTTTGATGGATGTCGCCCCGCTGCGGCAAAGCCCGGCCTACCGCCGGTTGTGGATCGGCAACTCGCTCTCCGCCGTGGGAACCCAAATGACCCTGATCGCGGTCAGCCTGGAAGTCTATGCGCTGACCCAGTCCAGCTTCCGTGTTGGCTTGCTGGGCGCGTTCACCCTGGTGCCGCTGATCATCACCGGGCTCTACGGCGGGGCCATCGCCGACACGCACGACCGGCGCAAGGTGGCGCTGTACTCGGCCCTGGCGTTGTGGGTCATCACCGGCGCGCTGGCGCTGCAGGCGTGGCTGCAGGTGGGCAGCGTGTGGGTCCTCTACGGGTTGATGGCCCTGCATTCGGCGGCCGCGGGCATCAACCAGCCCACCCGTGGGGCCATCATTCCCTCCATTGTCCGCCGCGACCTGCTGCCGGCGGCCAATTCGCTGAACATGGTCACCTTCGGGGTGGCGCAGATGGTCGGCCCGCTGCTGGGCGGGCTGCTGGTGGCCCAGTTCGGGTACCAGTGGACGTATTCCCTTGACGCCATCACGTTCACCGCGGCCGTGTGGTCGGTCTTCCGCCTGCCGGCCCTGCCGGCGGCCGAACAGGTCGCCAGACGGGGTCTTTCATCGGTCATCGACGGGCTGCGCTACCTGAAGACCCAGCCGAATATCAGCATGACCTTCCTGATCGACATGGCGGCCATGATCCTGGCGGCGCCCAGGGCGCTGCTGCCGGCCATCGGCGCGGTGATGATCGGCGGGGGAGAGACCACGGTGGGCATCCTCCTGGCCTCCGCGGCCTGTGGTGCCCTGCTGGCCGGGCTGTTCTCCGGCAC
>NZ_BAXF01000276.1:0-2911 GCF_001310435.1 Arthrobacter sp. JCM 19049
CCCGGCGATGACCGAGGCCACCGGGGACTGGGCGGCCAGCCAGGAGAAGGCCAGCTGCACCGGGCTCAGCTCCCGTTCGGCGGCGAAATCCGCGAAGCGCTGCAGCTGCTCGAAGTCGCTGGTTTCCAGCAGGTGCTGGCGGGCGTGGGTCAGCCGGCTGCCCTTCGGTGCACTGCCCTTGGAGTATTTTCCGGTCAGCAGGCCGTTGGCAAGCGGGAAGTAGGGCAGCACCCCGAGCCCGAATTCGCGCGCCGCCGGCAGCACCTCCAGCTCGGCCCGCCGGTCGAGCAGGTTGTAGTGGTTTTGGGCGCAGATGAAGCGGTGGGATCCGAGCTGCCGGGCCACGTACTCGGCCCGGGCGATCTGCCAGCCGGCATGGTTCGAGTGCCCGATGTAGCGCACCTTGCCGGAGGTGACCAGATCATCCAGTGCGCGCAGCGTCTCATCGATCGGCGTATTGGGATCCGGCGTGTGGAACTGGTAGAGGTCGATGTACTCGGTTCCCAGCGGCGCAGGGAGGCCTCCACCGCGCGCATGATGTAGCGCCGCGAGCCCCGGGCCCCGAAGTCCGGCCCGTTCACCCCCTGCATGTCCAGGCCGAACTTGGTGGCCAGCACCACCTCGTCGCGGCGCTTTCCCAGCGCCTTGCCCAGCCGCTGCTCGGACAGGCCGGGCTGCTTGCCGTACATGTCCGCGACGTCGAACAGCGTGATCCCGGCATCCAGTGCCGCGTGGACCACCGCATCGGTTCCTGTCTGGTCCTCGGTGGCGGTCCCGGCCCGGCCGAGGTTGTTGCACCCCAGGCCGACCACTGACACGCTCAACCCGCTGTGTCCCAGCTGGCGGAATTCCATGTTCCCTCCTTGGCGGGCACGCTGCTGCTGCCCGCGGTCACCCACCACCGCGCCCGGATCCCGTCGGCGACCGGCGGCGGCCCGAGGTGCTGCGGCGGTGGTCTGCCTCTGATTTCTTCACCAGCGCGCCGCGGCGCGCCGGACCCTGCTTCCAACCTATCGGTTCGGATGAGGTCACGGACATATTTCGGTCAAAATTCACTACATTGCATATTTATCCACTATGCTGGATACATGTCTAAAGTCCTCACTAACCTTCCAGTCGGAGAACGCGTCGGAATCGCCTTCTCCGGCGGCCTTGACACCTCCGTTGCCGTCGCCTGGATGCGCCACAACGGCGCCATCCCCTACACCTACACCGGGGATCTGGGCCAGTACGACGAGCCGAACATCGACGCCGTTCCCGGCCGCGCCCTGGAATACGGGGCCGAGGCCTCACGCCTGGTCGACTGCAAGCCGGCCCTGGTCGAGGAGGGCTTCGCGGCCCTGGCCTGCGGCGCCTTCCACATCCGTTCCGGCGGCAAGTCCTACTTCAACACCACTCCCCTGGGCCGTGTGGTCACCGGCACCCTGCTGGTGCGCGCCATGCGTGAAGACGGCGTGGACATCTGGGGCGACGGCTCAACCTACAAGGGCAACGACATCGAGCGCTTCTACCGCTACGGCTGATGGCCAACCCGCGGCTGCAGATCTACAAGCCGTGGCTGGACCCGAACTTCGTGCACGAACTGGGCGGACGCCAGGAAATGAGCGAGTGGATGGTCGCCCACGGCTTCCCGTACCGCGATTCCGCCGAGAAGGCCTACTCGACCGATGCGAACATCTGGGGCGCCACCCATGAGGCGAAGACCCTGGAGCTGCTGGACACCTCGCTGGAATCGGTCGAACCGATCATGGGCGTGAAGTTCTGGGACGAGTCGGTGCAGATCAAGTCCGAGGACGTGTCGATCACCTTCGAGGCCGGACGCCCGGTGGCCATCAACGGCCAGGAGTTCAGCAGCGCGGTCGCCCTGGTCAACGAGGCGAACCTGATCGGTGGACGCCACGGCCTGGGCATGAGCGACCAGATCGAGAACCGCATCATCGAGGCCAAGTCGCGCGGCATCTACGAGGCCCCGGGCATGGCGCTGCTGTTCATCGCCTACGAGCGCCTGGTCAACGCGATCCACAACGAGGACACCGTGGCCAGCTACCACAACGAGGGCCGCCGCCTGGGCCGCCTGATGTACGAGGGCCGCTGGCTGGACCCGCAGTCGCTGATGCTGCGCGAATCGATCCAGCGCTGGATCGGCTCGGCGATCACCGGCACCGTCACCCTGCGTTTGCGCCGCGGGGACGACTACACGATCCTGGACACCGCCGGGGAGAACCTGAGCTACCACCCGGACAAGCTCTCGATGGAGCGTGTGGGCGACGCCGCGTTCGGCCCGCTGGACCGCATCGGCCAGCTGACCATGCGCAACCTGGACATCGCCGACTCGCGTGGACGCCTGGAGCAGTACGCCACCATGGGCCTGGTCGGTGGGCACACCGCCGATCTGGTCGGCGCCCTGGAATCCGGCGGCGCCGAGGCCATCGCCGAGGTTTCCCCGGTGGAAAGCGAGGAGCTGGCCCAGGACCGGATCATTGAAAGTGCCGCGTTCGACGCCGGCACCGACTAGGAACCCGGCACCGGCACCATGCTGAACGGCCCCGGCCGGCTTCCCGTTGTGGGAGCGGCCGGGGCTTGGCATGTGCGCCGTCCACCTGGTTTCCGTGTTGCGCCCAGCCTGGGGCTGTGTGCCCGCCGGGGCGCCGCGGTGGGGGCTAGCCGTTCCACCCGTTCAGGACGGCCAGGGACTGCAGGGCCAGGATGAAGCCGACCAGCGCGATCATCCGCAGGCCGGCGTGAATGATCCTTCCGCTGCGGGTGTCCTTGCCCGGCAGGGTGAACGCCTCGTCGGCCAGCCAGGTCACCAGCGTGGTCAGCGTGCCGATCAGCGCCTTTTGCTCCTCGGGCATCCGCATCAGCCTGGCCAGGGCGATGCCCAGCGCCAGCCCGAACAGCAGTTGGCCGG
>NZ_BAXF01000277.1:0-2895 GCF_001310435.1 Arthrobacter sp. JCM 19049
TTGCCGGAGGCCGGTGCTGCGGGCCGGTGTGGGGCGGGAGCTGGATTCTTTACCGACGCGGAGGCGGCGCGCCCGCCGCGCCTTCCTTGATGGAGGCGCTGATCTCGACTTCACCGCGGCGGCGGTCCTCTTCGCCCACGAAGTGAATGCGGATGTTGTCCCGCACCGAGTATCCCTGGCTCATCGCGTGCTCGGCGGTGACCTTGGCCATTTCGTTGACAACCGAGGAACCCCAGGCCTTGGCGGTCTGGTAGTCATCGTTGCTCAGGTGTACGACAAAGTCGTTGGGGGCAAGGCTGCGCCCCTCGCTAATGGCCAGGATGCCCCGGTCCATTTCATTGCGCAGGGCAGTAGTCAGTTCCACCGGTTTGATCTCCGCGCTGCTGTTGCCGCGAAAGAAGCTGGTGACGACCTTCTCTAGACCACGTTCGACGTTGTCGAGAAAGCTCATTTCGAGCGCTCCTTTCTTAGATTCACGCATGTCGCAGGTCAAGTGCTTGGTTCCTGCGACCCGTGTGGCGCGGAACGTCTCTGTCGATCTTACTGTTTTCGGCTGTGGAAATGCAGGATGCCAACTGCACGCAGTCCGACGATACGGCAACGATTTGGACACCTAAAGAGTTTCAATTGTGTCGCTAACCACATTTGCCCATTTCGATTAGGAGAATCGAATCGAGTGTGTATAAGATTATTTTCGTTGCTGCGAGAGTAGCGAACAAGCGCGAGTGGCGGAATTGGTAGACGCGCTGGCTTCAGGTGCCAGTGCCCGCAAGGGCGTGGGGGTTCAAGTCCCCCCTCGCGCACACACCGGATATCCCGGGACATCACATAGTTGATGTCCCGGGATATTTCTTTAACCCAGGCCCCGCGAGCCAGTCTGGATTCGGCGCTTGTCCCCGGCGTGCCGAGGCCCGAAGATGTAAGGCATGGCCACACGAGTTCTTCTGCTCGCCGACACCCACGTCCCCGCCCGGGCAAGGAAACTGCCCTCTGCGGTGCTTCAGGCCGTTGCGGCCGCCGATGCCGTGATTCATGCGGGGGACTGGATCGATCTGCCGACCTATGAACTGCTCTTTAACCGGGCCCGCCAGCTCCATGGGGTCTACGGGAACAATGACGGTCCGGATTTGCGGCAGCGGCTGCCGGAAGTCGCGCACTTCACCGTGGAGGAGCTGAAGTTCTCCCTCATTCACGAGACCGGGCCTGCCCGGCGCCGTGAGGAACGCGCGGACGCGGCGTTTGCCGGCAGCGACGTACTGGTGTTCGGGCACTCGCATATCCCCTGGGATACGGTTTCTCCCGGCGGGATGCGCCTGCTCAATCCCGGTTCCCCCACGGACCGCGCCGCCAGCCACACTGCACCATGATGAGCGTGGTGGTGACGGGGCGCCGCCTGGAGGTCGAATTGCACCGGGTGGAGCGCGACTAGGCCGGTCCTGGCCGCCGGACACGGCGGCCAGGACCATCAGTGGGAAGTCAGGCCTGGGTCAGGCGCTGGCCCGAGGCGGTCTCGAACAGGTGGATGTGTCCGGGCTCCGGGACGATGTTGATCTTCTCGCCCCGCCGCGGCGGCTTGCGCCCATCCACCCGCATCACCACCGGGTGGTCCTTGCCCTCAAGGTGCACGCTGCCGTAAATGTAGGCGTCCGCGCCGAGTTCCTCCACCACGTCCACGTGCAGTTCGACACCCTCGCCCGGGGCTGCCCGGCGCAGATCCTCGGGACGGATGCCGAAGGTGGTGCCGCCGGAGGCTCCCGGGGCGGGGTAGGCCGTGTTGCCGAAGGCCACCTGGCCCCCAGTCTCGGTGAGCTCCAGCAGGTTCATGGACGGGGAGCCGATGAAACCGGCGACGAAGACGTTGTTGGGCCGGTCGTAGAGTTCACGCGGGGTTCCCACCTGCTGCAAGGTGCCTTCCTTCAAGACCGCCACGCGGTCTCCCATGGTCAGCGCCTCCACCTGGTCGTGGGTGACGTACACGGTGGTGACCCCGAGCCGGCGGGTCAGCGAGGAGATCTGGGTGCGGGTCTGCACGCGCAGCTTCGCGTCCAGGTTCGACAGCGGCTCATCCATGAGGAACACCTGCGGTGAGCGCACAATCGCCCGTCCCATGGCCACGCGCTGGCGCTGGCCGCCGGACAACGCCTTCGGCTTGCGGTCCAGGTACTGTTCCAGATCCAGCAGCTGCGCTGCCTCGCGCACCCGCCGGGCCCGTTCTTCCTTGTCCACCCCGGCGATCTTCAGGGCGAAGCCCATGTTCTCCGCCACGCTCATGTGCGGGTACAACGCATAGTTCTGGAAGACCATGGCAATATCCCGGTCCTTGGGCGGAACGTTCGTGACGTCCCGGTCCCCGATGCGGATGGTCCCGCCGTCCACCTCCTCCAGCCCGGCCAGCATGCGCAGTGTGGTGGACTTGCCGCAGCCCGAGGGGCCGACCAGGACGAGGAATTCCCCATCGGCGATTTCCAGGTCGATGCCGTCCACCGAGGGGACCAGTGCACCGGGATAGATACGCGTGGCTTTCTCAAAAGTCACAGATGCCATGACGACATTCCTTTCACGGGCAGGTACGTGCCCGACGATCCGTAGTGAAAGTGATATGGGTAACAGCATTCTTGCACACTTCTGTCCCGGGTTCCGGCCTGGTGTTGTTCGCCCCTAGGCTTGGGCGACGGTGGAGCCGCGCACCACGAGCTGTCCGGGCAGCACCAGATGCGAGGCATCCAGCGGTTCGCCCTCGATGAGCCGGCGCAGCTGCCGGGCGGCCCCGCGGCCCAGCCCCTCGGCGTCCAGGTTGATGCTGGTCAATGGAGGTTGGTGGTGGAGGAGTAGGGAAGGTCATCGAACCCGGCCACGGCCAGCTCGTCGGGAAGCTGCAGCCCGGCCACCCGGGCC
>NZ_BAXF01000278.1:0-2881 GCF_001310435.1 Arthrobacter sp. JCM 19049
CGGCCTCGTCGCGCACGGCCGGGGCGTAGCCGTGCCCCTTCTCGGTCATCGCGTGCACCAGCACCGGCCCGGCATACTGGCGGGCCTGCAACAGCGCCTCTTCGACCGCGGCCTGGTTGTGCCCGTCGATCGGGCCAATGTACTTGATGCCCAGGTCCTCGAACAGGCCCTGGGGTGCCCACCAGTCCTTGATGCCCTTCTTGGTGGCGTGCAGCGACTTGTAGGTGAACTTGCCCACCGCGCCGGAGTCCTTGAGCTTGTCCTTGAGCTTGTCCATCGCGGTCTCATAGGCCGGGTGGGTGCGCACCTTGTCCAGCTGCTGGCGCAGCCCGGAGAGCTGGTTGGCCAGGCCCCGATGGTCGGGGCGTAGGAGCGGCCGTTGTCGTTGACCACGATGACCGCCTTGCGGTCCTTGTCCGCGGCGATGTTGTTCACCGCTTCCCAGGCCATCCCGCCGGTCAGCGCGCCGTCCCCGACCAGCGCCACGGCGTAGCGTTCGGTTTCCCCGCCTAGCTTGTAGGCCCGGGAGATGCCATCGACCAGGACAGGGACGAGGAGGCGTGCGAGGATTCGACGATGTCGTGTTCGGATTCCCCGCGGTCCGGGTATCCGGACAACCCGCCCTGCTGGCGCAGGGTGGCGAAGTTCTGGCGCCCGGTGAGCAGCTTGTGCACATAGGACTGGTGGCCGGTGTCGAAGAGATGGAGTCGGTCGGCGAGTCGAAGATCCGGTGGATGCCCAGGGTCAGTTCCACCACGCCCAGGTTCGGTCCCAGGTGTCCGCCGGTGCGCGCGACGTTGTCGATCAAAAAGGCCCGGATTTCCGCGGCCAGTTCCTCCATTTGCGCCAGGGACAGGGCCCGCAGATCGCCAGGCTTCTTAATGGTCTTCAATAAAGACACGGTCATCCCCTTTACATTCTCGCCCATAACGGACACTACCAGTCCGTGCGGCAGCAATTCCGCGCGAAAGCAAAAGTATAGCCGCGCACCGACCTGTTCCATTATCCGTCACGGCGCGGCCGCACGCGAATCAGCGGGCCATGAAGTTGGCTACCCTCGGCTCTTTTAGAATGGGTGGATGAGCAGCGCTGCCCCCAGCATGGTTTTCGATTTGGACGGCACCCTGTGCTTTGACGGCGTCAGTGTTGCCGCGCCGATCATCCGCGCCATTGACAGGGTCATCGCCGCGGGACGGCCGGTGGCATTTGCCTCGGCCCGTCCCATCCGGGACATGCTGCCCCTGTTGCCGGCGGCCTGGCATGGGCACCTGTTGATCGGGGCCAACGGGGCTCTGGTGCGACACGGACGGCAGGGTGCGGCCCGGAGCTTTGGCGAAGTGGACCGCCGCGAACTGGATGCGATCATTGAGCGGCACCAGCTGGCCTACTTGATCGACTCCCCATGGGACTACAGCTATACCGGCCCGGCCGGACACCGGTTGCGCCGACAGGTGGATCCGGGCGGGCTGGCGCGCAACCTGCCGCGACGGCACCTGAAGCGGTACTGCAAGGTCCTGCTGTTCAGCGACGCACCGCAAGTGCTTGACTGTCTCTCGTCCCTGCAGCTGGTGGCGCACCGGCACACCGGGCAGGGGCTGATCGACCTCTCCCCCGGGCGCACGACGAAGGCCGAGGCCGCCGCGCAGTGGCTTGCCGGGCCGTTCGTGGCCTTCGGAAATGACGCGAACGATGCCCAGCTGTTCACGGCCGCCCGGTTCTCCGTGTGCGTCGGCTCGCACCCGGTAGCGGGGCTTGCAGACCTGGTGATCGCCGCGCAGCAGGTCTCCTCCACCATCATGGCCATGCATGAACGCCTGCTCGCCGAGGCCAGCACCCCCTTGCGCTAGGACCAGCACCGGTTCCCCCGCGGCAGGGGCCGTGGCCGCGGCGCTAGTTGCGGTTGATGCTCACCATGGCCGCCACGTCCAGGTCCGAGGGCACCCCCTGGAAGCCGGCCTGGCTGAGCAGCACGGCGCCGAACACGGTGCTCCAGAAGGTGCGCACTTCCTTTTCCACGGACTTGGGCATATGCCAGGCCTTGTCCTCCAGCACCGTCTCCACATAGCGGGTGGACTGGCGGAAGAGGACCTTCATGCCGGCCACCAGGCTCGGCTGCACGGACGTGTTCGCCCGCCCCATGCCCAGCGCGGTGACACCATCGGGGTGGAGGGCACGGCCAGTGCGGTGCGGGCCAGGGCGGTCACAAATGACTGCGGACTGGAGGCCCGCCGGGAGAGGACCGCAGGCGCGCCGAATCCCGCAGCAGCAGCGAGAACGCGGCGTCCACGTAGAGCCCGTCCTTGGACCCGAATGGTGGGTGATCTGGTTCGGGTAGACCCCGGCGTGGGTGGCGATGCGCGAGACGGTGACGTCCTCGGGGGCGAAGCGGGCGAAGAGCTCTACGGCGCTGGCCGGATCCGGGAGCGAGTCACCGAACCGCGCACCTGCCTGCCCGTATGACTGCTGACTCGCTGCGGCTGACTCATGGTATAGTCTAGACAAACCAATAAGACTTGTTTCCCATACAAGAAGGATGATTCATGGCCAATGTTGTGGTTTCCGGATATGGCGCGATCACCCCACTGGGCCGTGGAGCCCAGCAGTTGTGGGAGGGGCTGAACGCCCAGGAATCGGGGATCGGCACCCTGGAGGATGAAGCTTCAGCGCCGCCGGACTGGGCACTGCGGTGGCCGCGGCGGTCACCGTGGACATGGAACAGCTGCTGGGCCGGCCGAAGTCACGCCGGCTGGACCGGTCCCAGCAGTTCGCCCTGCTCGCCGCGCAGGAGGCGTGGGAAGACGCCGGCCTGGATGAGGTCGACCCCGAACGCCTGGCGGTGGTCATCGGCACCGGCATCGGCGGGCTGACCACGCTGCTGGCC
>NZ_BAXF01000279.1:0-2876 GCF_001310435.1 Arthrobacter sp. JCM 19049
GTAGTTCGCATTCGAGGGGGTGGGGGTGGCCACCGCCTGCGAGCTGATGATCGCCAGGCGTCCGGCGGGGGAGTCCACCAGGTCCTGGTAGAAGGCGCGGGTGGTGTTGCGCAGCGTGGTCATCACCGAGCGGTGCAGGAAGTCGTAGTCCTGGCTGGACTGCCCGACGATGCCCTTGCCGCCGCGCCAGCCGCCGACCAGGTGGATCAGCGCGTCGATCCGTCCATGCTCGTCGTGCACCTGCTTGGCCAGGGACTGGACTTCGGTTTCGTCCCCCAAGTCGGCCTGGTAGCGGGCCGTGGCGAAATCAAGGCGTTCCTCCAGGCGCTGCTGGTTGGAGCCGACCACCAGCACCCGCGCCCCGGCATCGGACAGGGCGCGGGCGGTGGCCACCCCGCTGGCGGAGGTGGCCCCGGCGATCAGGATCGTGCGATCGGCGATAGTTGTGTTATCCATACCCCGAGCCTAGATGAGGCTGGCGCCATACATGCCACGGGTGGACTCGATGGTCTGCTTCATCTTCTTGCTCAGCGCCTCGTAGAACATCGACAGCGGGAACTCGTCGTCCATCACCTGGTCGGTGATCTCCCGCAGCGGCGCGGTCAGCGGCAGCGCGTCCGGGCCTTGGCCCAGGTGGAGGCCGGGTGCGGGGTGACGGTGGTGGAGACCAGCTCGTAGGCGGCCAGCCAGTGCGCCAGCTTCGGACGGTCGATGGACTTCCAGTACAGCTCGTCGATGGCGTCTCCCAGGGCGGAGACCACGGCCGGGACCTCGTCCCAGTCGATGGACAGCTTGGTGTCGGTCCAGTGCAGCACGTGGTTCTGGTGCATCCAGGCGAACAGCAGCTGCCCGCCCAGCCCGTCATAGTTGCGCACCCGGCTGCCGGTGATGGCGAAGCGGAAGATCCGGTCGAAGATCACCGCGTACTGCACCAGCTTGGCGGTCTTGGCGGTGCGCTCATCGGCCTTGGCGTCGTTGGCGATCTTCACGCACTCGCGGAACGCGGTCAAATCGCAGCGCAGCTCCTCCAGCGAGTACAGGAAGTAGGGCATGCGCTGCTTGATCATGAACGGGTCGAAGGGCAGGTCCCCGCGCATGTGGGTGCGGTCGTGGATCAGGTCCCACATGATGAACGTGTCCTCGGCCAGCTGCTGGTCCTCCAGCAGTTCTGCGGCGTCGGCCGGCAGCTCAAGGTTGGTCACCGCGGCCGCCTCCTTCAGCACCTTGCGGAAGCGCACGGCCTCGCGGTCCTGGAAGATCGCGCCCCAGGTGAAGGACGGGGTCTCGCGGATGGCCACCGACTCGGGGAAGAGCACCGCGGAGTTGGTGTCGTAGCCCGGGGTGAAGTCCAGGAAGCGCAGCGGCACGAACAGCGCGTTGGAGTAGTTCGACGCCTCCAGCTCGGCGATGAAGTCCGGCCACATCACCTGGACCAGCACGGCCTCCAGGTGGCGGTTGGTCGAGCCGTTCTGGGTGTACATGGGGAAGACGACCAGGTGCAGCAGCCCGTCCTGGCGCTGGCCCTGGGGCTGGAACTGCAGCAGTGAATCCAGGAAGTCCGGAACGCCCACGCCCTCTTCGGACCAGCGGCGCAGGTCCGCCACCAGCTTCTGCAGGTAGGAGGCGTCGTGCGGGAAGCTGGGGGCCAGGGACTGCACCGAGGCGATCACGGTCTGCAGCAGTTCGCGGGCCCGGCCCAGGTCCTTGGCGTCGGCCAGCGAGCCGTCCTTCACCTGCAGCGACTGGAACTCGGTGGCGGCGGCCTTCAGGTTCTGCCAGGCATCGGAGTTCACCAGTTCGTCGGCGTTTACCTGTGGATGTACTGGGCTCTGGGTCATGTACGTTCACCTCATCGTGTCGATCGGGATCAGTGGTTGCTACCCCTCACGCTACGCCCAGAATCAGGTTTTCGTAATGCCGCCCGGCCTGAGCCAAAGCAGGTCTAATGCTTGGTGTGGCGTTCACCTCATCTGGCATCGACACCGGTTGCCCTGGCCGCCTGCGGTCGGGGCAACCGGTTCCTCCGGGAGGCTTAGGCGTTGGCCTCGCGCAGCGTCAACGACAGCGAGTTGATGCAATAGCGCAGGTCGCTGGGCGTGTTGAAGCCCTCGCCCTCGAAAACGTGGCCCAGGTGCGAGTCGCAGGCTGCGCAGCGTACCTCCACCCGCTTCATGCCCAGGGTCTCGTCGGTGAGGTAGCGCACCCGGTCCTCGGCCAGCGGGGTGAAGAACGAGGGCCAGCCGCAGCCGGCATCGAACTTGGTGGTGCTGGCGAACAGCTCGGCCCCGCAGGCCCGACAGGAGTACACCCCCTCGGTGGTGGTGTCCCAGTATTCGCCGGTGAACGGACGTTCGGTGCCGGCCTCGCGCAGCACGTGGTACTCCTGCGGGCTGAGCACCTGGCGCCAGTCCAGTTCGGTCTTTTCCCCCGCCGCGCCGCCGGCGGGGTTCGGAGATGTGGGGTTCGGGGATGCGGTGTTGGGGGTCGCGGAATTACGGGCAGCAGGATCGTTGGAAGTCATACCCCTTTAACGCCCCGCAGCGGCAGAAGATTCCCCGAACCGGCCAACTTCGCCTCCCAACCCCGGCCCGGACGGCAGGAAACCCGGATGAATCTGCGCCGGGCATTTGAGAGGATGAACCATGGCCCAGATCGTGAAGTCCCTTGAACCGCGCAAGACGGTCCCCGCCACGCTGCTGGGCACCCTGATCGGCGTCACCGCCGGGTCCTGGTCGCCGCCAGCGTCTCCGCGCTGGCCGCCTACTTCGCCCGCCGCGTGGTCACCCCGGAGGACAGCCGCATCGGACGGGACGTCATCCGCTCGATCCACACCGACGAGCACGGGCAGATGTGGGTGCACCTGGTGCGCGACGCGG
>NZ_BAXF01000280.1:0-2875 GCF_001310435.1 Arthrobacter sp. JCM 19049
GGGCGGTGGGCTACCTGGGCGCAGATGGCGGCGCGACCTGGCGGTGGTGATCCGCACCCTGATCTGCGACCGGCTTGGGGACGGGTCCTGGCAGCTGAGTCTGGGGTTGGGCGGGGCGATTACCGCGGACTCGGATCCGCAGGAGGAATGGGATGAGGTGCGCACCAAGTCGGTGGGCGTGCTCAGCGCCCTGGGGGCGCGCTTCCCCTACTAGGGCGGTGCCGCTCCTACTGCAGGGTGGCGGTCAGCCGGGCGGCGTTGTCCACCCAGCGCTGCAGCCGCGGACGCTTCTCCCACTCCTCCAGGGTCAGTTCCTTGGAGATGCTGCGGTAGTGGGCCTGCACCTGGTTGACCTGGTCCACCGTCTGCGCGCCGAGCAGCATGACCGAGATCTCCATGTTCAGGCTGAAGGAGCGCATGTCCATATTGGAGGATCCCACGACCGCGACCTCGTCATCGACGGTGAAGCACTTGGCGTGCAGCACCATCGGGGCCGGGTACAGGTAGATGCGCACCCCGGCCTCCAGCAGCACCTGGTAATAGGACTGCTGGGCGTGGTGCACCAGGAACTGGTCCCCGGACTCGCATACGAACAAATCCACCTCAATGCCGCGCTGCGCCGCGGTGGTGATGGCGTAGAGCATTGAATCATCGGGCACAAAATAGGGCTGGTGATCTTCAGGCGTTCGGAGGCCGAATAGATCAGCGTGTTGAACAGGCGCAAGTTGTTCTCATCCTCATACCCCGGCCCGCTGGGCACCACCTGGCCCACGGTCTCCCCCGGCACATCGCTGGCCGGCAGCGGGTAGCGGGCGTCGGTCAGGTCCTGCAGCACGTCATCGGTGTCGGCCTCCTGCCACCAGTCGGTGGCGAAGACCACGTCCAGGGAACGCACCAGCGGGCCGCGCACCTGGATCATCAGCTCCACCCATTCGCGCCCCACCTTGTGCGAGCTGAGCCGCTTGTAGCCCGGCTCGATCAGGTTTTGGCTGCCGGTGAAGGCCACTTCCCCGTCCACCACCAGGATCTTGCGGTGATTGCGCAGATCCGGGCGGCGCCAGCGGCGCCGGAACGGGGCCACCGGCAGCATCCGCTTCCATTCGATGCCCGAATCCTTCAGCCGCCGCTTCAGCTGCCCGTACCCGGCCACCCGGGCGGTGCCCAGGTGGTCAAACAGCAGGCGCACCACCACCCCACGCTTGACCGCGGCCTCCAGGGAATCCAGGACCGGGCCGACGAAGTCCGGGTCATCGCCCATGATGTAGAACTGGATGTGCACGAATGTCGTGGCCTTGTCGATCTCCCGGCGCATTGCTCCAGCGAGGCACGGTAATCGGAGATCACCTCCACCTCGTTCCCGCCCTCCAGCGGCAGCGCCCCCAGGGTGCGGTTGAGCACCGCGGCGGACTCAATCCATTCCTCATCACTGTGGAATTCGACCGGCGAATCCATGTGCGAGGTGGCCTGCAGGATTGCCTCGTTGGCGCGGCGCTGCTTCTCCAGGCGCCGGCGGGAGAGGCGCGGGTTGGCAAAGAGCAGGTAGAGGATCAGCCCACGACCGGGATGAAGAAGATCGCCAGCAGCCAGGCCATGGCGGTGGTGGGCCGGCGGTTGCCCGGAACCACTCCGATCATCACGATACGCACCACGATGTCGAAGGTCACCGCCAGCGCCCAGACCGTCGGGCCCAGCTCCCGCAGGAAGTTCTCACCTAGCATCATACGGCCAACTCCTGCCTCGTGCTTTCCACCGGGGCGTCTTTCCCGCGGTCATCGTGCGTTTTGCCTATCGCTAGACTACCCAATTCCCCGGTTCAAGGCGGTGTCGGTTGCGGCGAGTTATCCGAAGCACCGGCGGGATTCGATAATCTAGTACCTATGAGTTCATTGGTTTTCCTCGATCCGTCCTATCCGGCCGGTCGACTGGCGGACATTAACGCGCCGCAACTGCCCGTGACCGCCCAGGGTGTTTCCCGTGGTGACGGTATCTTCGAATCGATGCTCTACAAGCACCAGAGCGTGCGCAAGATCGACGCGCACCTGGCCCGCCTGCAGTCCTCGGCCCAGCTGTGCGACCTGGAGATCCCCGACGAGATCCAGTGGCGTGCGGCCATTGACACCGCCATCGCGGACTTTGATGCCACTGGCGGGGCCGATGAGGCCGTGGTGAAGCTGGTGGCCGCCCGCGGGGACGCGGACAGCGACCCGGCCCTGTGCTGGGTGACCGTAACCCCGGCCCCGACGCTGGGCCAGGCCCAGCGGGATTCGGGTGTGGACGTGCTGCTGCTGGATCGCGGCTATGATTCGAAAATTGCCGAACGCGCGCCCTGGCTGCTGATGGGAGCCAAGACGCTGTCCTACGCGGTGAACATGGCGGCCCTGCGCTACGCGCGGCCCATGGTGCCCATGATGTCATCTTCACCTCCTCCGACGGTGCGGTGCTGGAGGGCCCGACCTCCACCGTGCTCATGGCCCAGCGTGACGGGCAGACCAAGCGCCTGCTCACCCCGCTGCTGGAAACCGGGATCCTGCCGGGCACCACCCAGGCGGCGATCTTCGCTGCCGCCGCGGAGGCCGGCTGGGAGTTGGGGTATGGCCCGCTGCGTCCCGAGGACCTCTATCAAGCCGACGTGCTGTGGCTGGTTTCCTCGGTGCGCCTGCTCACCCCGGTGAATTCGCTGGACGCCAAGCCGCTGCGCTTCGACGCCGGACTGCACGCGGAGCTGAGCGAACTGGCCGATCACCTGGCCTAACCGAGCACGCAAAAACGGGGGAGCAGTCCATGGACCGCTCCCCCCGTTCTTGATGCGCTATCCCCAGACCAGGCTCCAGGTCCCGGCCAGCACAGCGGCGGCCACTGCCAGCGCCCCACCCGA
>NZ_BAXF01000281.1:0-2870 GCF_001310435.1 Arthrobacter sp. JCM 19049
CCCGGCGGCGGGTTAGCGCAGCACCACGGTGCGGTTGCCCCAGAGGAATACCCGCCCCTCGCAGTGCCAGCGCACCGCGTTGGACAGGGCCTTGCATTCGCTGTCGCGCCCGGCGGCGACCAGGTCCTCGGGCATGTAGGTGTGGTCCACCTCCACCACCTGCTGGGCGATGATCGGCCCCTCGTCGAGCTCCGAATTCACGTAGTGGGCGGTGGCGCCCACCGTCTTCACCCCGCGCTCCCACGCCTGGTGGTAGGGCTTGGCGCCCTTGAAGGAGGGCAGGAAGGAGTGGTGGATGTTGATGGTCTTGCCGGTCAGCTCGGTGGCCAGTTCATCGGAGAGCACCTGCATGTAGCGGGCCAGAACCACCAGCTCGGTGCCGGTCTGCTCGATCAGCTGCAGCAGTTCGGCTTCCGCGGCCGGCTTGGTCTGCTTGGTGACCGGGATGTGGTGGAAGTCGATGCCGTGCCATTCCACCAGTGAGCGGTGGTCCGGGTGGTTGGAGACCACCGCGACCACATCGATGGGCAGCTCCCCGGTGTGGGCACGGAAGAGCAGGTCGTTCAGGCAGTGGTCGAACTTCGAGACCATGATCAGGGTGCGGGTCTTCTGCCCGCGTTCACGCAGGTTCCAGTCCATCCCCCATTCCTCGGCGACCGGGGTGAAGTCCTCGCGCAGCCGCTGCAGCAGGTCCGCACCGTCCTGCCCGGCGAAGTCCACGCGCATGAACAGGCGCTCGGCGCTCATGTCATCGAACTGCTTCAGCTCCACGATGGTGCGCCCGTGCTTGACCAGGAAGCCGGTGACGGCGTGCACGATGCCGGGCGCCTCCGGGCATTGCAGGGTCAGAACGTGCCGGACCTGCTCGCTCATCCTCGTTTGTCCTTTCACTTCTTCTCCAGGCACCCGCCCGGTGTCCGCGAGGGTTCGCGGCCGGGTCGCGCCTGGTGTGTTTGCTTCCAGCTTAGGGCCTTGGGGCCGGTGGGTTGGGGCCGGTCCAGTTTGCTGGGCGGGGTTGGCGGGGCCGGGTTCAGCACTGGGCCAGGGTCAGCGCCAGCCGCCGCGCGAGGTTTCCTTGTACTTGCTTTTCATGTCCGCCCCGGTAGCGCGCATGGTCTCGATCGCCGCGTCCAGGCTCACCGTGTGCTGCCCGTCCCCGTGCAGGGCCAGGCGGGCTGCGTTGATGGCCTTCACCGAGGCGATCGCGTTGCGTTCAATGCATGGAATCTGCACCAGCCCACCGACCGGATCGCAGGTCAACCCCAGGTTGTGCTCCAGCGCCACCTCCGCGGCGTTCTCCACCTGTTCGGGGGTGCCGCCAAGCACGGCGCACAGTCCCGCGGCTGCCATCGCGCACGCCGAGCCGACTTCGCCCTGACATCCAACTTCTGCCCCGGAGATCGAGGCATTGGTTTTGATGATGATCCCGATCGCGGCGGCGGTAAGCAGGAACTGGATGACCTTCTCATCGCTGGCGCCGGTGACGAAGCGGGTGTAGTAATGCACCACCGCAGGAATGATTCCGGCCGCCCCGTTGGTCGGGGCGGTGACGATCCGCCCGCCTGAGGCGTTTTCCTCATTGACGGCCAACGCGTAGAGGTTCACCCATTCCATCGCCCACAGCGGATCCATCGACTCCGACGCTTTGGCCTCAGCTTCCTGCCGACGCAGGCGTTCGCGCAGGGCTGGGGCACGACGGGTGACGTTCAGGCCGCCGGGCAAGGTTTTCTCGGTACGCCGACAGCCGTTCTCGACGCACTGCTGCATGACCTTCCAAATCTCCAGCAGTGCGTCGCGGACCTCGGTTTCGCTGCGCCAGGAGAGCTCGTTCGCCCACATCACCTCGGCAATGGATTTGCCGGTGGCGGCACAGGTCTCCAGGAGCTCAGCGCCCGAGGTAAATCGATAGACGGCGTCGTTTTCGGTGTTCAACGGAGCCTGGAGCTCTTGGTCGTTCACTACGAACCCGCCGCCAATTGAGTACAGTGTTTGGTTGGCCAGCTCGGTGCCGTCGGAGTTAAAGGCGGCAAATCTCATGGCATTCGGATGTCCGGGCAGGGACTTGCGAGAATGCAACACCACATCGGCGTCGATCGAAAACTCGATCGGGGCCCGCCCGGCCAGCCGCAGGACCGCCGAGTCCCGGATCTGCTGAATCAAGTCCGGCACTTCATCGGTATTCACAGTGGCCGGGTCATGTCCCGCCAACCCGAGGATGACCGCAATATCCGAATGATGGCCGATGCCGGTGGCTCCCAGGGAACCGAACAGCTCGGCGCGCACCCGTGCCACCTGCCCAAGTACCCGCCCATCCAGGCGCCGCGAAACTCGCGGCCGCCCGCATCGGCCCCACCGTGTGTGATGATGAGGGGCCAATGCCAATGGAAAACATGTCCAGCGCGGACAGTGCCATCTAGTCCACCTCTGGCGAGCCGAACTCGGTCATGGCGTCGACCAGCCACCGTACCGTGTGCTCGGTGAAGGAGGCACGCGGAAGAATCCGCCAGGTCTGCTCGCTGACCCTCCACAGCAGCACCGGGACGTTCGCCACCGTGGTGGTGATCGCCTGATTCACGGCAAACGCGCTGGGGTGCAGATCCGCCGGGCAGCTCTTGCGCAGCACCAGCGGCGCAGACGGGCCTTCCAGCTCCAGCACGCTGCGGTTGGCCGACAAGTCCACGACCTGGCCGGCCTGGTCTCCCAGCGCCTGGGTGAGTTGCTCGCTCAGCTGAACGTTCTCGGGTGCAAACACCAGGAATTCATCAGGTCCGAGCCACAGCACGGCAGTGCCGGTGACATCTCCGGCGACCTCACCCACCTGTGCGGGCAGGCCGACCCCCGTGGCGTCAGCCAGCTGCTGGTGGCCGGCG
>NZ_BAXF01000282.1:0-2866 GCF_001310435.1 Arthrobacter sp. JCM 19049
CCCTGCCCCGGCCGAAGGCCGCCGCGCACCGATTAACGCGAACCGCGCCACACCCCTGAAGCACAGGGGTGTGGGCGCCGGTTTCCTTGGCTGCCGGGCTTAGCTCAGCGCGGCGATCGCGGCGTCGTAGTCCGGTTCGGTCTTGATCTCCGGAACCAGCTGGCTGTAGATCACCTTGCCTCCTCATCCAGGATGATCACGGTGCGGGCCAGCAGGCCGCGCAGTGGGCCGTCGGCCTGGGTGACGCCATAGTCCTCGCCGAAGCTGGAACGGAACGCCGAGGCGGCGACCACGTTCTCCAGGCCCTCGGCACCGCAGAAGCGGCCCAGGGCCATCGGCAGGTCCTTGGAGGCGCACACCACGGTGGTGTTCTCCAGGCCCGAGGCCAGTTCGTTGAAGCGGCGCACGCTGGCGGCGCAGACGCCGGTGTCCACCGACGGGAAGATGTTCAGCACGACGCGGCGGCCGGCCAGGGACGCGCTGGTCACGTCCTGAAGATCGGTGCCGGTCAGGGTGAATTCGGGAGCTTGGCGCCAACGGCCGGCAGCTCGCCTACGGTCTGGACTGGGTTTCCATCAATTGCAGTAGTAGCCATAGTCCTTGTCTATCATGAAGCCGGTCACACGCCGCCGGATTTCGGCGAACATGACATGAATTCCGCTCTTGGCGTGCACCGGGGCCCGCCGGCTCATCCCGTTGCTCCCGGACACCACCGAGCACCGCCGCCCTCGCCCGGCACCGCCCGCCTGGTCCAGCCACGTCTCTTCCGGAGCCGGAAGGCGTTTATCCCCAATCCGCCGCTTCTTGGAAGCCCCGACGTTGGGCGGCACCGAGACTGGGGCCATGAACACCATCTCCCTGGCCTCCGCAATGGAGGCGCTGCGCCGGGCCGCTGCGGCCGGCGGTTCCCGATTATCGGGGCAAGTGCTGGCCGAAACGGCACGGCTGAATCTGGAAATCCTGGACAACGTGCTGCAGGCGGCCACCCACCGTTCCGACCCGCGCGTTGCCGCCGAAATGGGCAGCATAGTTGAAGTCCTCTCGCACCGCATCAGCCGCGCCCGGCTGGAGCTGGCCCTGCTGGCCGAAGCCACCGGTGCCCACACACTGGACCTGGAAGAGTACGACGACCTGCGCGAGGGCAGGACCGATTACTCGCGGCCGGCCAGGTATGCCGCCGGCCGGCCCTGCTACAAGACCACGGCGGATTTCCTGGCCGCCTGGTTGCGAATCACCTATTTCGAGGCCGAGGGCATGCTCAATGACGCGCACCTGGTCATCGGACGGGTCACCATTGCCGGAACGCTCACCACACCGCGTTTCGAGCAGTTGGGCACCACCTACCAGGATCCCGCGGTCGATCCGCGCGCGACCCTCCAAACGGCCCGCAGCCTGAACAGGCTGGAGCCAAGGACACCATCGGCGAGGGAGCCCCCTTGCCGCCTGCCGCCCGGCAGCAAGATGGGCCGTCGCTGGAAGAACGCGCGGTGCAGATCCTGGAGGGCAATGAGCCGCGCACCGCGAAGAAGCAGGTGAACGAACTGGTCAAGAAGTACAAGGAGGAAAACGCCGAGGCCGCCACCCCGGAACTGGGGTTGTTCAAACGCCGCAGCATCAACGGGGTCGACGAGTACGTTCTGCGGGTGCGCGGCTCCGATGCCGGCTTCATGCGGTCCCTGGTGGCGCAGGCCGACAATCCCCGGACTAAGGCCGGTGCCGCAGCCCGCACCCGGCAGCCGGATGAAGAGAACTTGGCCGGACGGGAAGCGGATCCGGCAGTGGACAGCACGCAAACACCCAGCTGGCTGCAGCCCACCGATCCCCCTCCCCCGTGGGCGGTGGACGAAACCGGGGAAACCGAACCTGCGGCCGGACCAACTGGTGCCCAGATTCCGGAGAATACCGAGGGCCTTTCGCCGGCCGAACAGATCGATCTGCAGGTTCCCGTCCCCATGCGGCGAATGAACGCGATGATGACCCTCATTCGGCAGAATGGTTCGGGAACCGCCAAGACCAAGGCCATCCGGCCGCAGCTCATGGTCTTCATGCAGCTCGATGACCTGCGGGATCTGGCGACGGCCCATGGAATCACCACGCACGGCGTGAGGCTCACTCCGGGCGAGCTGCGACGACTGCTAACTGAAGCCGACATCATCCCGGTCGTGTTTGGCGGTGAGAGCCAGATATTGGATCTGGGCAGGGCCAGCCGCTTCTACCCCGACTACCTCCGCGATGGGATCATCTGCCGGGACAAGGGCTGCATCGTTCCCGGGTGCACCGAACCACCGGAAAACTGCGACGTCCACCATTTCGAGGGTGGGGGCTGGAAGGGCGGGTGCCGGACCAGGATCGGTTCCGGGTCGCTGATGTGCCGCAATGACCACACTGCGGAGCAGGCCGGGATCATCAAGGTCGTCAACTACAAGGGACTGCCCACGTGATCATGCCAAAGCACATCGACCCCACCCAAACCCCGCAGCGCAACACCTACTGGGACAACATCTAAGGAGCTTGCGATGCGAGGATCAGACGCGTCGTTGCCCCGCCTGGTAGACCGCGTAGGTCAGTGGCATGCCCGGGCGGTAGGCCAAATGCGCCGCGGACGGGGCATCGAGCACATGCAGGTCAGCCCGCTTGCCCACTTCGATGGAGCCGACTTGGTCCTGGACGCCGAGGGCCAACGCCCCGCCATACGTGGCCGCCTCCAGCGCCTCGGGCAGGCTCAGGTGCATCTGCAGGACGGCCGTGGCCACGACGAAGTTCATGTTGCTGGTGTAGCTGGTGCCCGGATTGCAGTTGCTGGCCAACGCGATCACAGCCCCGGCGTCGAGCAAGTCGCGTCCCGGGGCCAGGGGTTGGCGGGTGG
>NZ_BAXF01000283.1:0-2840 GCF_001310435.1 Arthrobacter sp. JCM 19049
CTGGAACGCAACCTGCCGCGCCGCGGCATGGCCCAGCAGCGCGACTTCCTGCTGCGCCGGGCCACCGCGGAACGGGTCCTGTTCCTGGACAATGACGTCTGGCTCTCCCCGCAGGATCAGCCAGCTGCAGCAGGCCATGGACTGGGCCGGCTGCGGTTTCATCGGGGCCGCCGTGCAGGGGCTGTCCTACCTGAAGGACCGCCGACCCCAGGAGCAGGAGCCGTTCGAGCTGTGGGAGCAGCCGCCGCGGCCGGAAAGGCTGCGTCCGGGGGATGCGAACTTTGAGCGCTGGACGCTGCACAACGCCGCGAATCTGTCCCACATTGCCCAGCAGCTGGGGATCGGGCCGCAGCAGTGGCGGCTGTACAAGGTCGCCTGGGTGGGTGGCTGCGTGCTCTTTGACCGGGCGAAGCTCGAGGAATGCGGCGGGTTCGAATTCTGGCGCCAGCTGCCGGCGGCGCACGCCGGTGAGGACATGGTGGCGCAGCTGCGGGTCATGGAGCGCTTCGGCGGGGCCGGACTCATCCCCTCCCCCGCGGTGCACCTGGAATCGGAGACCACGGTGACCGACCGCTCCACCGAAGCGGCCGATGTGGTCCTGGATTCCCCGCGGCCCGTGAAGGGCTAGAACCACGGCACAGGCAAAGACCCGGCCGACGGCACTGCTGCCGTCGGCCGGGTCCTTGCCAGCTGACCTGGCTGCCGGTCAGCGCTTGACGATCTTGAAGAAGGTGCTCGCCTCCCCGTCGGCCTTGTGCTCCTGGTAGAGCAGGGCCAGGCGTTCGGCGTCGAACTTGTCGAACCAGTCCTCCCAGGAAATGTGCTGCAAGGCGTCCTCCCCGGCGCCCCGGGGAAGTCGAAGCGCAGGATGCCCGGGTCATCCGCGTCCCCGGTGGAACGCACGCAGGCAGGGCTGCCCTCGTTCTTCTCCACCCACTGACGAATCTCATCGTGGTCCACGGTGGTCTTCGATTCGGAAGCCATGTTCCCTCCTAGTACTCATCGGTGTTTGCCGCGGGCACCGGGGCGTGTGCGATGACAGGTCGCGGTGCCCATAGGCGCCACGCTACGCAGGCGCGCGCCGCGCTGGCCACGACCACCGGGAACTTTTCAGGTTCACCGAACACCCCTGCTGGCGCGGTTTGACGCCCCCGATGACCCAACATGACACTTCATGCCTTGAATTGATACCCAGTTTCACTACTATGGAGTAATCACAGTTTGTGACTGGACTCACACTTCCATCCCGCAAGGAGTACCGATGACTCGCCCAGCATCAAACCTCACCATGTCCGTTGCCGCGATCCTCGCCGAATCAGCCACCCGCTTCGGCGAGCGCAATGCCATCACCATGAGCGGGGTGAGCACCACCTACGCGCAGCTGTGGGATGAGACCCGGGCATATGCCGGGGCCCTGCGGGAACACGGCATCACCGAAGGGGACCGCGTCGCGGTGCTGATCCCCAACGTCACCGACTTCGCGCGGGTCTACTATGCGGTGTTGTCCTTGGGGGCCGTCGTAGTACCGATCCACGCGTTGCTTAAGCGGCACGAGATTGCTACGTGCTGGAAGATTCGCAGGCCACCCTCATGATCTGCGCCCGCCCCGCTGCTGGGCGAGGGCAGCGCAGGCGCCCAGGCCGCCGGGGTGCAGGTCTTCAGCGTCATGGCCCCCGAAGAGCTGGGCTCGGACCGGTTGGAGGACCGGGCCCAGCGCGCGGAAGCGATCACCACCTATGTTCCGCAGCACCCGGAGAACATGGCCACCATCTTGTACACCTCCGGCACCACGGGCAAGCCCAAGGGGGCCATGGGTTCACACCTGGCCCTGGTGGAGCAGACCAACACCCTGCTGGTGAACACCATTGACATGCGCGCCGGAGACAAGATCTTCGGCGGGCTGCCGCTGTTCCACATCTTCGGGCAGACCGCGGTGCTGAACACCGGGCTGCGGGCCGGCAGCGAACTCATGCTGCTGCCCAAGTTCACCGCGCAGGGTGCCCTGGACCTGCTGCTGGATGAGGAAATCGACGTGTTCATCGGGGTGCCCACCATGTATGTGGCGCTTTTGGAGGCTGGACGGCAGCGCACCGACAAGCCGACCAAGCTGCGCTACGGGGTCTCCGGCGGCGCGTCGCTGCCGGTGGCGGTGCTCGAGGCGTTCGAGGCCCGCTTCGGGGCGCGCATCCACGAGGCCTACGGGCTGACCGAAACCTCCCCGGCCGCCACCTTCAACCATGTGGGCCGCGAACCGCGTCCGGGCACCATCGGCACCCCGGTGTGGGGTGTGGATGTGGAGATCGCCGACCCGCTGGTTCGCGATTCGATCAAGCTGCTGCCGCGCGGGGAACTGGGCGAACTGGTGGTCCGCGGCCACAACCTGTTCTCCGGCTACCTGAACCGGCCCGAGGCGACGTCCGAGGCAATGGTGGACGGGTGGTTCCGCACCGGGGACCTGGGAACGAAGGACGAGGATGACTACCTGCGCATCATGGACCGCACCAAGGACATGATCCTGCGCAACGGCTACAACGTCTATCCGCGAGAGGTGGAGGAGGTGCTCATCAGCCATCCCGAGATCTCCAACGCGGCCGTCTACGGGGTGCCGCACCCCACCCATGGCCAGGAGGTGGCCGCTTCGGTGACACTGGAAGCCGGTTCAAACCTGGACGCCCGGAGCATCGGCACGTGGATCAGCGAACGGGTCGCCGCCTACAAGTACCCCCGCCACATTGAGGTCATTTCCGAGTTCCCGCTGGGTCCCAGCGGCAAGATCCTCAAGCGCGAGCTGGTGGCACGCCACGGCCAGGAGGACGCGCCGGGCCGGGGCACCCTGGCCG
>NZ_BAXF01000284.1:0-2837 GCF_001310435.1 Arthrobacter sp. JCM 19049
CGCGCGAACCACCGGCCACATGGGCGGCACAGCCGGCCAGCAGCGCGGCCGCCTTCGGGTAGCGTCGGCTCAATGCCTGTTGCAGGCCCATTCCGCCCAGGGTCGCGACCCCAAACGCGGCCAGCGTTCCAGGATGGGCGGGTAGTCGCAGCAACGGATTCAGCAGGGTGTCCCCCAGCTGGTTAATCCGCTGCACCAGCGGACCCAGGAGTCCGGCGAACACCGCGCCCTGCCCAAGGGGTAGGTTCGAGCCCGAATCCAGGTGCTCTACGGTCCGGTCCAGATCCTGCCAGGCGTAGGCGGTGCGCTGGTCGAGCACGTGGGCGTAGGACATCTGGGGCACAAGGAAGTCCACTCGTTCGCGGACCTTCAGGTCGGCGAACGCCGGGGAGAGCAAAGCCATGGGGTGCACCGCGCTACCCACATCGAAGACCGCCTCGGACCCGTCCAGGGGGATGGTGCGCGCGGCGCCGCCGATGGTGGTATTGGCCTCGTAAACCGTGACATCCAGTCCTGCCCGTGCCGCCACACACCCCGCCGCCAGCCCATTGGGTCCGGCCCCGACCACGGCGACCCGGCTCATTCAGCTCCTGCCGCCGGCGGAGGTCGTGGCTTCGGAAGGGATGCTCCCACGCCGACTTCGCACAATGCTCCAACTGATCCGATCATCCGCCGCGGCGAACGGGCCGGCTTGCGGATCCTCCTGACCCACCGCTCTGACTGGGTCATATTCTGGCTTTAGAATACTTTGAACGACACGGAACATAAGGTATCCGAGCATGAACATATGGGCCAGGACCAACACGACGTAACCCGACTCGGGGAATGCGTGATTGGTCTCCACCTCCGAGGAGTAGCTGTGGATGTAGAACCACAATCCATAAAAGTGCAGCACCTCCACCGCCATCCACACAGTGAATTCCTTCCACCGCGGCAACGCCAGGGCAAAGAGCGGAATAAGCCACACGATGAACTGCGGCGAATACACCTTGTTCACCAGCACGAACGATCCCACAATCAGGAACACCAGGCTCGCCACTCGCGGACGCTGCCGGGCGAAGAAGGTCAACAACGCCACCGCCACGCAGGCCAGGAAGAACAGAACCAGCCCAACCGGGAGATGGCCTGGGCCTCCAAATGCACCATCCGGCACCTTGGCGGCGACAATGTTCCACACGTGCCAGAAACTGGATAGTCCGGCACCGCGTTCGGAAGTGAACTTGAAGAAGTGGGCGAAGGACTCGGGGAAGGCCAGGGCGTAGGGGATGTTGACCGACAGCCACGCTGCCAATGCCGACCCGCCGGTCACGGCAAAAACCCGAAGCTTGCCGGTGCGCAGCGCAAGGACAAGCACGGCGCCCAGGAACAGGACCGGGTACAGTTTTGTGGCGGTCCCCAAACCAATGAGCACCCCCGCCAACACCAGGTGCCGGCGCGCAAAGCTGAGCATCCCCAGCGCAAGCAGGGCCACTGCCCACATGTCCCAGTTGATGCTTGCCGTCAAGATCATCCCGGGGCAATGGCGACCATGGCCGCATCCCACGGACGACGCCCGGCCATGCGGGCAGTGCACAGTACGGTCACCAGCCAGAGCACCGAAACCAGGACCAGGTTGAAGTCAAAGTACAACAAGGCGCGGTTCACTGCCGTCTCCGGAACCAGGGCTGCCACCCCCGAAGCGGCCGCGCTCATCAGCACCGGGTACTCGAATTCGGCTCCCGCGCTGAAAGGGGCCCACGGATTTTCGGCAAAGCCCCGCGCTCCGAAGAGCGGAACCCAGTCGGTGTAGCAGGCCATGAGGTAGGGATTCTGCCCCGTCCAGCCATTGACGCGGCATGGGTTCTTGGCCAGTAGCATCAAAAGCGAACCGATGACGGTGAGGATGATCAGCACCCGTTCAACCGTAAAAATCCCCGGGCTCACCCGCCCGGGATCGCTGCGCCGCCCCAATGGACCACCAATAACGCGAGTGAACTGACGCAGGAAGCGTCACTGCGCGAGGGCACGGTGATCCGCCACGGCTGGCGGGTCTGCTGTCGCTTTCTTGGCTCACCCATGATCCCCACCCTAGTTGTTGGAAATGGCGAAGACCCGCATCAGGCCCGCTTGTCCTGCATGTGTTAACGCATGACCCCGCGTCCCACCGCTTCCTGGGCGTCGCTACGTTTTCCGCCTGTACCGCCGACCGGCGGAAGGTAAACCGGACGCCGACTCAAGCACTGCCAGCAACCCACCCGCCAATCCCCGGGCTTCCAGCTTGTCTTGGGCCGCAAGGACTGTGGGTGGCTTTCTGAACCAAATGGACGGGGCATTTCCGGCCCGCGTTGAATTCCCTCCCCGGCGAAACCTGTCACCAGCGAAGAACCAGGCGCTCGAGCAGCACTTGCGCCGCCCGCCAGGGACGTTTCTGAAAATGCAGGACATGCAATCTACTGTCGGCGCGTTGGCCAACTTCCGACCCGCCTATAGTGAGGACATGGAAACGGGGCAGCAGCGGGCCATGGACGCGGCCATTGAACTGGTGGGGACCAGGGGCTGCGTGCCCTGACCCATCGTCGGGTGGATGAACATGCCTGTCTGCCCGCGGGTTCCACCTCCAACTACGCCCGCACCCGGGCGGCCCTGGTACATGCGGTCATGGATCGGATCATCGAGCTGGAAGCCCGGGCCACCGAGGCGGCCACGATGCCGGCAACGGCCGCACAGCTGCTGGAGTCCATGGCCCGGCTGATCGATGCGACCACCGGCGAGCGCCGGGTGCTGAGCACCGCGCGGCTGATCCTGTTCATGGAGGCCAGCCACGATGAGCGGTTGCGGGAACGGGTCGCGGCGGCCGG
>NZ_BAXF01000285.1:0-2837 GCF_001310435.1 Arthrobacter sp. JCM 19049
CCTCCGGCTGCCCCAGCGCGTAGGCGGCGTCCCGGATCGGACGGTAGCCGGTGCAGCGGCACAGGTTGCCGGACAAGGCATGCAGGTCAAACCCGTTGGGCCGCATTCGTGCTCGGCCAGCTGGCCGTCGTGTTCGGCGTTCCGGGACGGTTCGGCGCGTTCGGGGCGGTAGTATTCGGCGGCCATGCTGCACACGAAGCCGGGGGTGCAGTAGCCGCACTGGGAGCCGCCGCGTTCGGCCAGCTGTTCCTGGACCGGGTGCAGGTCGCCCGGTCCACCCAGGCCCTCCGCGGTGAGCACTTCCTGTCCGTCCAGCGCGGCGGCCGGCAGCAGGCAGGAGTTCAGTGCGGTCCAGCGGGTGCCCTGCCCGTCGGGACGGGCGACCAGGATGGCGCAGGCGCCGCATTCGCCTTCGGCGCAGCCTTCCTTGGCTCCGGTCAATCCCTCGCCGCGCAGGAAGTTCAGCGCGTTGGTGTGCGGTGGGCCGGTGAATTCGCGGGCAGTTCCATTAACGGTGACCTGGCACCGGGTTTGTTCAGTGATCTCGGCGGTCATGCCGCTTGCCTCCTACTTCCCCAGAGAGGGAAGCACAGTGGGTGAAAGTGAGCTGGTGGTCATCTTCGCCGGGGCAACGCGCTCGGCGAAGGGGCAGGCAGCGGCCTGGGCACCAGTTGGGTGGCCGGAGTTCAATGACTCAACGGAAAACTGGCTGGCGGCGCGCTGGCACCGTTAAGCTCCGTGGGCAATCTGTCCCTTCGCCCAGACAACGGATCCACCCATGACGGTCCTCCAAGAAATTTCGGATCGCGAGAAATCGATTTCAAACGATTGTTGTGAAGCATATCACAGCAGGTTTTGGTGCACATGGTTCGCTGCTTCCGGAGGCGTTCGTGACGCCAGCGGCCTGCCGGCAGCGACGGCTTAGTATTCCGTGCGCACTTCCAGGCCATCCCAGATCTCGAACGGCTGCAGGTGCTCTTCGGCCTCGAACAGCTGGCGTTCCACCGGCATCAGGGAGCGATCCGAATCGGGGCCAAAGTAGTCATAGAACACCGCGTCATCGAAGCCGGAGCGTTCGGCATCATGGCGGTCCGCGGCGAATACGACCCGGTCGACGCGGGCCCAGAGCGCGGAGGCCAGGCACATCGGGCAGGGCTCGCAACTGGTGTAGAGGATGCAGCCAGCCAGGGTGAAGGTGCCCATTTGCTCGGCCGCGGCGCGGATGGCGACCACTTCGGCATGGGCAGTGGGGTCGTTGTTCGCGGTGACCCGGTTGACGCCTTCAAAGGTGCGCCCGTCGGGCGCCAGGATCAGCGCGCCAAAGGGGCCGCCGCTGTTTTTGACATTGTTGCTGGCGATGTCAATGGCCATTGACAGGTACTTCTGGTCGGCAATGGTCGCACTCATCTGGGGCTCCTCGCGGCTCGCACGGCAGGCCGGCATGCCGCCGGATACGGACAGCAACTCAGCCCACCAACTCGGTAGGTTCAACAGCATGCCCGGTAGATAGCCCCTGATCCGGGGCCCGCCGTAGCCATGATCCGAGGGTAGCAGTCCACTGTGAGCCACGCCATATTGTGTCGTTACCTCGCTTCGTCGTACCGGTCCACACCCGGACGCATGGCACCGGCAGGGCCAGCGGATGGACGCCAGGTGGACGCTGACTGCCAGAGTCCCGCCGGTGCTTGACCTGTCGGGGGACCAGTGGAAAACATGGCCTTGGGTGCCCGCTACAGGCGGGCACCGCGCGACCATGCCGGTGAACCGGCCGGGGGAAGACCCGGCGGCGGGCTTCCCGCGGCGATCCGGCAACAAACCGATCCGAGACATGAAATCCCGCATGTTTAATGTTGGGCCTTCCCAGGGAATTAGGGAGCGAATCATGAAAACCAGTGCCACGAAGAAGACCACGACAGTGCTCACGTTCGCGTTCGCCACTGCCTTGCTGGCCTCCGGATGCTCCGGCAACACCGGTGACAGCCCCGAACCAACGACGGCCACCAGCAGCCAGGCGGCGGCCCCCAGCACCAGCGCGTCCCCCACCGAAGATGCCTCGCAGTCCTCCGCCTCCCCGACCGGTTCGGCCACGCAGAGCCCGGAATCGCAGAGTCCGGGTTCGCAGAAGAGCGACCTGTCCCAAACCAGTTTCGACACGTCCTGGCAGGATGCGGTGGACAGCGCGAAGAAGAAGTTCTCCGGCGAGGTCTCGAAGATTGAGCTGGAGGCCAATGACGCCGGACGGTATGCCTACAAGGTCGAGATCATCAACGACACCCAGAAGTACGAGACCCACATTGATGCGAACTCCGGGGAAGTGATCAATGAGGAAACCGATGACCTGAATGATGATGAGCGCGGCACCGAGAAGGACAAGAAGCGCCTGGACCTGGACAAGGTCGTCTCCCTGGACGATGCGATGAAGACCGCACAGCAGGAACAGGCCGGGGCGGTGAACAAGTGGAAGCTGGAGGGCACGTCCGCCGGGCCGCGCTACGAATTCGACATCACCCCGGACGGCGCGAACGAGGACCGCGAGATCAAGTTCGATGCCATCAGCGGACAGCTGGTTCCCGGCGACGACTAAGCCCCTAGTGGTCAGGTTCCCTGCCGCCGGTGATAGGCCGGATCGAGGGGAGGTACACACTGCCCACACAGCCATGCCCTGTTCCCCTTGGGGACAGGGCATGGCTGTGCCTTTGACCGCTGTTGCCGCTCGCCTGGCCACGGACCCGATACAGAACCGGCCGGGCGCCCTTGGCAAAACGGCGCAAATGCGCTAGCTCTTCAAAACCGCACTCTCTTCCAGCGTCGAAGCGCTTGTTTGCAGGGAAGCAGCA
>NZ_BAXF01000286.1:0-2834 GCF_001310435.1 Arthrobacter sp. JCM 19049
CACTTCCCCGGCACCCGGGCGAAGGTCCGCCTCGATGCAGCCGAACCGCAGCCGGCGGGCATCGCCGTGGGACGCGGAACCGGCGTCACATTACTTCGGAATGCCCTTGTCAGGACGGTGATGATTGAGATCTACAAAATCTACGAGAACACTGCTTGACAGTGACTCGGACCACAAATAACCTGAATGCAACAGCGTTGCAGATAATGCAACTTCTCTCTTGCGCTTCTTCCCGGCAACGCTGACCCAGTTTTCCTGCAGTACCTTCATAGACATAGGAGTCGACCATGACCACGACCTCAAACAGCCCCACCAATGTCTCCGAGCTGGAGCGCCTGAAGACCCTGCACAACGGCTCGAAGCAGCAGCTGACCTTCTCCGACGCGGAGTTCGAGCGCCGCCTGGCGGGCCTGCGCCAGATCATGGCGGCCAAGTCGCTGGATGCAGTGATCCTCACCAGCTACCACGCATCAAGTACTACTCGGACTTCCTGTACACCACGTTCGGACGCAACTACGCGCTGGTGGTCACCGCGAACAACTCCACCACCGTGACCGCGAACATCGATGCCGGCATGCCGTGGCGCACCAGCTATGGCGAGAACATCGTGTACACCGACTGGAAGCGTGACAACTTCTTCTACGGACTGCAGGAGGCGCTCAAGCGTGACGGGGTAAAGGCGACCCGCATCGGCGTGAAGATGACTTCCTGCCGGGCCTGACCCGCCAGCGCATCCAGGATGCGTTCCCCGGCGCCCAGCTGCTGGATGTCTCGCAGGATGCCATGCGTCAGCGCATGATCAAGTCCGCCGAGGAAATCGAGGTCATCAAGCACGGCGCCCGCATCGGCGACCTGGGCGGTGAGGCCATCAAGGCCGCAATCCGCGAGGGGATCACCGAGTACGAGGTGGCATTGATCGGCACCGAGGCGATGGTGCACGAGATCGCCAGGACCTTCCCGCACCGCGAAGTGCGCGACACCTGGGTGTGGTTCCAGTCCGGCATCAACACCGACGGCGCCCACAACTGGGCCACCACCCGCAAGCTGCAGCGCGGGGACATCCTGTCGCTGAACTGCTTCCCGATGACCTCGGGCTACTACACCGCACTGGAGCGCACCTTGTTCCTGGGTCAGCCCGACGAGCGCAGCCTGCAGCTGTGGAATGTGAACGTCGAGGTCCACAAGCGCGGCCTGGAGCTGATCAAGCCCGGCGCGGTCTGCAAGGACATCGCCGCCGAGCTGAACGAGATCTACATTTCCCACGGCCTGCTGCCCAACCGTACCTTCGGCTACGGCCACTCCTTCGGCGTGCTTTCGCACTACTACGGCCGCGAAGCGGGCCTGGAGCTGCGCGAGGACATCGACACCGTCCTGGAGCCGGGCATGGTGGTGTCGATGGAGCCGATGATCACCGTGATGGATGGCGAGCCGGGGGCCGGCGGCTACCGCGAGCACGACATCCTGGTCGTGGGCGAGGATGGCGCGGAGAACATCACGAAGTTCGGCTTCGGCCCGGAGAACAACATCATCGACGCCTAGTCGGCACCACCCACCACACGGGCAGCGGCCTGGGTTCCCACAGGAACCCAGGCCGCTGCCCGTGCTTAACGCCAGTGTTTTTCCCCGCGCAACCAGCCGTCTCCCCGCCTCAGCGAAGCAGGAAAGCGGCCATTCAGAAATGTCATTGAAGTGCGCCCCGGAATCCGTTGACAGTGATGTGTACCACATCTACTATTAATGCAACCGTGTTGCGTTCACTGCAACTTTCACTCCAGTTCTCTTGGCGGTTTCCACAATGAATCATCAAAATTCGCAATCCAGCGTGCCCGGGGCGAAGGCCGACCTGGGCCCGACACTCAGCGGACAACAGCGCCCAGACCCCGGTGGCGTGGGCAGCGCCACCCGGCGCAAGGTCGTTGCCGCGAGCTTCATCGGCAACTTCGTCGAGTGGTTCGACTACGCGGCCTACGGCTACCTGGCGGTGACCATCTCGGTGGTATTCTTCCCCGAATCCGCACCGCAGACCGCGCTGCTGATGACCTTCGCCCTGTTCGCGATTTCCTTCCTGGTCCGTCCACTGGGCGGTTTCGTCTGGGGTCACATTGGCGACCGCATTGGCCGGCGCGAGGCGCTGAGCTGGTCAATCCTGCTGATGTCCGGGGCGACCTTCTGCATTGCGCTGCTGCCGGGCTACGCCAGCATCGGCATCGCGGCCCCGCTGATCCTGCTGCTCCTGCGCCTGGTGCAGGGCTTTTCCGCCTCGGGCGAGTATGCCGGTGCCTCGGCGTTCCTGGTCGAGTACGCCCCGGCGAACCGGCGCGGGCTGTATGCCGCGGTGGTTCCGGCCAGCACCGCCACCGGCCTGCTGCTCGGCTCACTGTTGGCCGCCCTGCTGACCGGCCTGCTGGATGCAGAACAGATGCAATCCTGGGGCTGGCGCATTCCCTTCGTGCTGGCGGCCCCGATGGGCCTGATCGGACGCTACATCCGTACGAAGCTGGAGGACTCGCCGGCCTTCAAGGAGCTGGCTCAGGAGGACGAGGTCATCAAGGCGCCGGTTAAGTCCCTGTTCCGCGACCACTGGCGCCGCCTGGTGCTGGCCGCCGGCGCGGTGCTTTTGAACGCGGTCGGCTTCTACGTCATCCTGTCCTACATGCCCACCTACCTGTCCCAGGAGCTGGGACTCGATGAGACGGCGTCCTACGTCGCCACCACGGTGGCGCTGGTGACCTACATCGGCTTCATCTTCATCACCGGGATGCTTTCGGACAAGTTTGGGCGCAAGCGGGTCCTGATGAGCGCCTCGATCCTCTTTGTCCTGTTCACGGTGCCGG
>NZ_BAXF01000287.1:0-2833 GCF_001310435.1 Arthrobacter sp. JCM 19049
CGGGCCGGAGCCTACCCGCAGGTGGGCGTGCCGCTGGGCATGTTGCTCGCCTCGGGCATGATGGCGCTGATGACCGGGGTCATCTCCCCCGGCGACGCATTCCTGAACTGGGGCTGGCGCGTGCCGTTCCTGGTCAGCTTCGTACTGATCATCATCGGGTACTTCGTACGCCGCGCGGTCGATGAGTCCCCGGTGTTCGAGGAGATCGCCGAGAAGAAGGCCCAGACCAAGGTTCCGGTCGTGGAGCTGTTCCGCAAGCACTGGCCGCTGGTGCTGATTGCCGCCCTCGTCTTCGCCGGCAACAACGCCGCCGGGTACATGACCACCGGCGGATTCTTCCAGAACTACACCACCGACCCCGAAGGCCCCATCGGCCTGGAGCGCACCGACGTGCTGCTGGCCGTGGCCTTTGGTGCCGCGATCTGGCTGGTGATGACCCTGATTTCCGGGATCATGGCCGACAGGATCGGACGGGTGCGCACCTACCAGATCGGTTTCATCGTGCTGGCGCTCTCCCTCTTCCCGGTCTTCGCGATGGTCAACTCCGGTTCGCTGGTGATGCTGTACCTGGCCTTCGGGGTTTTCTCCATCGGCCTGGGGCTGACCTATGGGCCGCAGGCGGCCCTGTACTCGGAGATGTTCCCGGCCTCGGTGCGCTTCTCCGGGGTATCGATCTCCTACGCGATCGGCGCGATCATCGGCGGCGCGTTCGCCCCGACCATCGCCACCGCCCTGGTGCAGGCCACCGGCGGAACGAACGCCGTGGCGCTGTACCTGCTGGCCTTCTGCATTGTTTCCCTGCTGGTGGTCAGCCTGATCCGTGACCGCCAGGGCATCGACCTGTCCTACACGAACCAGGCGGAACAGGAAGTCGGGGCACTGGTGGTGGGCCGCGGGCCCGCGACCGAGAATGAACCGGTGAAGTAGTTCCGGCTCGACGCCCCGGCCAGCGGCCGGCACCGGAGCTGTGACAAAGGCTTGGGCCCTGCGGAAAAACCGCAGGGCCCAAGCCTTTCTCGCTTACGTTCCCCCGCCGCCGACGCCGCGCGTCGGCAAGGAGGCGCCCGGGTGGCTAGGAGGCCTGGCGTTCGGCGGTTTCCACCACATTGGCCAGCAGCATCGCCCGGGTCATCGGCCCCACGCCGCCGGGGTTCGGGGAGATCCAGGAGGCGTGTTGCGCGGCGTCCGGATCGATATCCCGTGACCTTGCCATCAACGCGCGAGACGCAACATCCAGCAGGATCGCGCCGGGCTTGATCGCGTCGGCCTTGACCATGTGCGCCTGTCCCGCGGCGGCGATCACCACGTCGGCCTGGGCCAGCAGCTCGGGCAGATTGGTCGTTCCGGTGTGGGCCAGGGTGACGGTGGCGTTCACATCGCGGCGGGTCAGCAGCAGGCCCACCGGACGTCCGATGGTCACCCCGCGGCCGATCACCAGCACGTGCTTGCCTTCAAATCCAGCCCATGGCGCGAGAGCAGCTCCACGCAGCCGGCCGGGGTGCAGGGGGCGGGGCTGGTCAGCGGCTTGTTGACGTTGGCGACCAGTCGGCCCAGGTTCATCGGGTGCAGGCCATCGGCATCCTTGGCCGGGTCCATCGCCTCCAGGATCACGTCCTGGTCGATGTGCTTGGGCAGCGGCAGCTGCACGATGTAGCCGGTGCAGGCCGGGTCCTCGTTCAGCTCGCGCACCTTGGCCAGCAGCTCCTCCTGGGTGCTCTGCTCGGGCAGGTCCACGCGAATGGACTCCAGTCCCACCTCCGCGCAGTCGCGGTGCTTGCCGCGCACGTACCAGGCTGATGCCGGGTCATCGCCGACCAGGATGGTGCCCAGCCCCGGGGTGATCCCGCGCTCCTGCAGGGCCGCGACCCGCTGGGTGAGTTCCTGCTTGATCTGTTTTGCGGTCGCCTTGCCGTCGAGAATCTGGGCGGTCATGGGGTGTCCTTTCGTTCGCGAGCCCCGGCCGGGCGGGGCATCGTCGATGGTCAGGTTCCGCAAACCCAGGCGCGCGGTCTGCGGTGGAATGTCGGTTTTCGCTCCCCGGTGGTGATCCACCCAACGCCAGTTACGAGTTGAAGTTCAGTCCGTCACCGAGTTTATCGAATGCGGCGGGAATGTTGCACGTCATGTGAGCGTTGCAACGGGTAGGAGGTTGACACGTCAATATAATTTGGCGGGTGACCCCGAACCGGATGGCACGAGTCAAGGAGTGAGCTCAACGGTGGATCGCGGCAAGTTGCGCACCAGGTACCGTACGGTGGTCATCGGCGCCGGGCAGGCCGGCCTGTCGGCCGGATACCACCTGCTGCGCAGGGGGATGCGGCCCTGGGTGGACTTCGTCATGCTCGACGCCAACGACGGACCCGGCGGGGCCTGGCGGGACCGCTGGGACTCACTGACGTTCGGCAAGGCCCACCACCTGCACCCCCTTCCGGACTTCGAACTGGCCACCCCGGACCCCACCGAGCCGGCCTCGGCCGTGGTCAGCCGCTACTACGGGGAGTATGAACAGCACATGGGCCTGCCCGTCTACCGCTCGGGCCCGATGGTTTCGGTCAGTCGCAAGGCAACCGGTTCCGCGGCGGGGTTCGAGGTGGAACTGGCTGATGGAACCGGGCTGCGGGCCATCACCGTCATCAACGCCACCGGCACCTGGAGCAACCCGTTCTGGCCCAGCTACCGCGGCATGAACACGTTCACCGGCCTGCAGGTGCATACCCGGAACTTCACCGGGGTCCAGCAGTTCGCGAACCGGCGCACCCTGGTGGTCGGCGGCGGGGCCAGCGCCACCCAGTTCATCGTGCAGCTGGACGCGGCCGGCATCGACACGCTGTGG
>NZ_BAXF01000288.1:0-2825 GCF_001310435.1 Arthrobacter sp. JCM 19049
TAACCAGCAATCCGGTTCCGGCATCTATTCTTTTCGCTGCATTGCCGCCAAGCCACGCTTCCGTTCGAATCGGTGGCGGTTCGAGCCAAAGGCTGCTGTTCACCCCCAAGCATGGATCTACGTAACCATTTCTTCCCCTCGAGGTAAATGTGGTGACCTGGAGTACGCTTCGTAGAGATCAACGTAACCAGTAGGAGGGGCGGTAGTGGCACAGGACAAGGACTATTCCGTTTTTGTTCACGAACTGACGGAGATTCTCAGTGCTGATGGTGTCAGTACCTCTCCGGAGGATCTGCTGGAGAATTCCCGCGATTACGGCCAACTGGCCACTGACCCGATCCTGCCGCTCGCAATTGCATACCCGAATCGGTAGAAGCCGTTCAGGAGATCGTGCGATTGTGTTCCCGGCATGGAGTCCCGATCATCAGCCGCGGCGCTGGTACGGGAGTCTCCGGCGGTGTCCACGTGATGTGCCCGTCGCTGGTACTGAATCTGTCTCGTATGAACCGCATCTTGGAGATCCGGCCACAAGACGAGGTGGCAGTAGTCGAACCCGGGGTCATCAATAACGAGTTAAATGATGCGGTTGCGGAGCACGGCCTCATGTATGCTCCTGACCCGGCAAGCTATCGGATGTCGACCCTGGGCGGCAATATTGCCACCAACGCAGGCGGGCTTCGTTGTGCAAAGTATGGGGTGACCCGAGAATCAGTGCTGGCACTGGACGTCGTGCTCGCGGATGGCCAGCTGATCACAATTGGTGCCAACACATTTAAGGGAGTGGCCGGTTACGATCTGCGTTCGCTCTTCGTCGGCTCGGAAGGCACCTTGGGGATCGTTGTACGCGCCGTATTGCGGCTGCGTTACCTGCCTGTTGACCAAAGGGACATGAGTCTGGTCTTTGAAACACTCGAAGATGCCGTCGAAGGCGTCCAGATGATTGCCAGGGCCAGAGTTCAGCCCGCGATCTTAGAGCTCATCGATAGGCCGACGATGTCGGTGTTGGATCAGACCTACGGCACCGATATCGCTGAGCATGGCGAGGCGATGCTTCTAGTGCGATTGGATGGGTATGGCGCCAGGATTGAAGAGGATGTTGTTCGCACTGCGTTTGCGGAAGCGAAAGTCATCATCAGTGCTCCAGGCGATGAGTTTGCTTCGCGCCTCATCGAGATGCGTCGCACCAGCAGGGGGATACCAAGGATGACGCCTACCGCATGGGCGAAGACGTGGCTATACCCAAGAGCTGCATGGTCGATACGTGCGCAAGGTACGTGGAGTTGCCGCCAAATACGACGTTGACGTAAGGATTATTGCCCATGCTGGTGACGGCAATCTGCATCCTACGTTTTCCGTTGAACCCGACGCCGGCGAAGATCCACTTGGCCGGCTCACCCTCGCCCTGGAGGAGAGCATCCGAGTGGCGCTGGAAGTGGGTGGAACCATCACCGGGGAGCATGGCGTTGGTCTAATCAAGCGTGAATGGCTCGCCTGGGAACAATCCTCCGCAGTGCTGGAGATCCAGCGGCAGCTGAAGAACGTCCTGGACCCGCAGGGCCTGCTGAATCCCGGCAAGGCCATCCCATAAGTGCAGCAGGTCACTCGATTTGGTTCCGTCCAATCTTGCGTGTACAGTATTATTTCGTTGCGAAAACAACGGGATGTGGCGCAGTTTGGTAGCGCGCGTCGTTCGGGACGACGAGGTCGCAGGTTCAAATCCTGTCATCCCGACCAAATAGCAGGAGGGGAATCCGTAAGGATTCCCCCTCCTGCTATTTCACGTTAACGTTCGGTTCCGTCCATGGGCCTTCCGTCACGACCGGGAGTTGTGGAAGCTTCGAATGGTCCACAAGCGCAGCCTGGATATTATCCGATACCGGTGTACTGCCTACCGGGAGTAGCTAGAAGGTGACCGTAGGATAAACACATGGGGAATCCAAACGAGGAAGTAGCTGCGCCCACGCCGGACTTCGGCACGCGGCAGAAGATGCGCCAAAGGCTGCGTATTGTCTACTTCCTGGGAGTGGGAGGTGTGTGCTTCATCCTCACCCTCGTGGTCAACTATGGGCTGAAGCTAACCATATTGACTGCGCATCCAACTACGGCGTTCTTGATCGCTAATGCTGTATCGACGGTTGCCTCGTACTTCCTGTCCCGCCGGTTTACCTTCGGGGACATCGCCCATGGTCTGAAGCGTGTGCAGTTCATCAAGTTCGTCGTCATGTCGGTACTGGCGGTCGGGATCACCTCGGCGCTATATATATCTCGCGTTGGGTCTTTGGGCTAACGCAACCGCACGTCACACTGCTGGTGCAGGAGGTCGCCGACTTTGTCGCAGGACCGATCATCGGCACGCTGCTGGGAATGGTGTTCCGTTGGTGGGCGATGAAGAAGTTCGTATTTCTGGATCGTGAGCACCAACGCACGGAGATCACGGCCAACTGAGAAAGGCTGCGCAGACCCTAAGCTGCGGTTGTCGTCTAAGACGTTTAGGCTCACGACGACACTAAGCTTCGTCACGGATTCCTGCGCGCTTATGCGGCAGAGCAGCAGGAGGACCGCATTGGCGCGATAGTACTTTCCCCGGCGCCCAGAAGTAGTGCATGAAGCGTACCGACTCGGCTATGCACCGTGTTACGACGATCACCTCAAAAGAGCTGCTTCCGAGTTTGCGCACGCTCTGGAATCCATGTATAGTTTTTATCTGTTGCCGCAACGAAGGACGGGCTCGAAACCGTCGGAAACACCGGCAACAAACTCCAACAAAAACCTGAGTAGTTACAGTCAACTGTAAAAACAATAGGAATTGTTGAAGCGAAGAAAAG
>NZ_BAXF01000289.1:0-2815 GCF_001310435.1 Arthrobacter sp. JCM 19049
CTAGATGGCTTCTGAGACAGTTTGCATTTCGCCAGTTCTATGCACTCACTCGTTGGCGCCGGAGAAACTAGTGCGCAGAATCCTCGGCTGAATATTTGCAGGGAAACGGGAATGAAAACGTTCGGGCAATGTTTAGTCCTTGAGTGGTAACCTTTCTTACGCCGATGTCTATGATGGAGTTCGATCACTAAGCACCATGGGGATCAATCTTGGAAATTTCCGGTAGCCAGCGCGCCGAAGCCGCTGATCTAGGTTTCGACATTTGCGACGAGTGCGGCCAGACTTATATGCCAGCTCCAGGATTTGTCAATGATGGCCCTCAGTGTGACGCGAATGGCTTAGAAGGCCGTTTTATACTCCCAGTAAGCTACTTAGCCTTGGCACCTGCGCGCTCGCGCTCGCGTAAACCCTATTCCTGTGGAGCTCGGCCCCATTATTATGCCGACGGTCGGACGCTATTCAATCATGGGTGCTTATTTCTGGAGTCCCTAAACTCACCACTTAGCACAGCAACTCGGAGAAAAAATGACTGAACGCAAACCAACCCCCCCGATCTCGTCAACGCAATCGCCGAGGTCTCTTGCGGTTGGCCTCCCTAGCTTGAATCATGATGTCTCCCATCGCCAAGCCTTTGGCGGCATTTACGGGCGACCACGAAACATCGACGAGAGCTTAGCTAACTACTGGCAGGCAACCTTGTGCTCCCTCCTCAGCCAGTGTGGCAGGGAGATTTCACTGACTGGGTTGCGACCCATTCCAAGACCGAAATTGGAGATTTCAGCATCACACGCTACGGTGGCTAAACCCTCTACGGTGGGCCGCTATCGAAGGGGACGAAAAAGCGAGAGAAGAATGGATTCGAGTTGCACGTTCATGGGGCGAAACGAATGTTCCAGCTCAGTCATCTCCGTCAGACTTCGCATGGAAAGACATGGCTGATGGTAACCGCGCTATCCAGCTGTGTATCGGCGCGCCAATCGTAGACCCAAATGAAGAATGGTTCACCAGCCTCCTTGAATATCACCGCGATTGGCTGATGGACCCGAAGCATATCGTAGGCAAGAACCATGGCCTGCACCAGCATCAAGGGCTATTGGTGTTGGGTGCTGTCCTCCAAGACCGCGAGGCGCTGAATACTGCCGTGCGACGAATGGAAGCGCAGTTTGAAACCGCTTTCGACTACCAGGGATCTAATAACGAAGGGTCCTCTGCATATCATCAGATGAACATGACTTGGTGGGGGCTTGCCTGGAAACGAGTTCAGCTGGAAGGAATCGAGCCCCCTTCGGAGACTCAGAAGCGACTCTCGGCCGCTGCTGAAGTTCTAGCTCACATCACCCTCCCTGACGGTCAGATCCCACAAATTGGTGATTCTAAACGCACAAGGATCCAAGCTGGGTTTTCCGCAATATCGGATTATGTCGCCACCGGAGGCCGGCAAGGTGCAGCCCCAAAAGAAACCGTCAAGATTCTTGAACGTGGATATATCACTTCACGGAGCGGGTGGGGCTTAGAGCGCCCAATGGCGAAGGAATCCCACATGCTCATTAAGTATGGAGAGGATTTCAAGGGCCACTCTCACGATGACCGCGGAAGCCTGAATATCTATGCGGATGGTCAGCGTTGGCTCGTGGACCCAGGGTTCCATAGTTACCAGAACGCAAGTCCTGAAGTCCGTTACCTGAAGTCCCGGGAGCCTCACAACGTTTCCTCGATTGTCGGGGTGCCGCACGCAAAGGATGCAGCTGTTGATTTGATTTCAAGCGAAGTCAATGACAAGTTTCATGAGTTTGTTCTTGCAGATCGGGGCTACGGTGATATTGAGCTGATTCGGCGGGTCGTCTACTTCGTGGACGCTGATTGTTGGATTGTTTCTGATCGACTCAATTCCAATCCGCAGGCAGCGATAAGCCAAACGTGGCAGGTGGAGCCCGGAGTGAAAGCGCGTTACCTTGACAACGGGTTCAGACTCTACACCGATGCAAGTGACTTCTCGATGTTCTGGCTGGGCAAGCACATCGCTCAAAAACGTGCAAGCCGTAGAGGATTCACTCGTCGGCTGGGTTGGCACTAAATGGAAAACAATGGTGCCAGGAATGCAGATCACGGCAACTTCGACTCCAGCAAGGCCCCACATTGTCACTCTGTTCGGGCCTCGCACTTCGACACCGTTGAGCATTATAGAATCTCGCGTTGCTGTCAATGGCGCAATAATGGCTCATATTTCTCGAGGCCTTTCCCAGTGGCGAATTAACATTTCAGATGATGCTATCAGCGTCAAGGACAGCTTCTAATCATTCGTTAATGATCACGGCATGGTTCGGCACCCAGGTGCTCGCGGGGGCATGAAAAATGCTTCCCGTGAGCATCGGGAGTACTACTGTAGCGCTGCGTGGTGCGACTGGCAGTAGCTGATGTTCGCCAGCTGTCCAGCATCGATCAACCTCTTCACATAGGTAATAGGCTGCTGAGCCAGGGCATCCTCGAAATATCCGATAACGCCGAGGTCGCGCGGGTGAGCCATAAGCGTCAATGCAGTCTTTGCTGATACCGCCGCGTCGATCTGCGCCTTGAGATCAGCCCAGGTGTCCTTCTCCCATGTGTAGTGCCTGCTGCCTTCCCGAACTATCCCGTCGAGCGGGCGGCGGAGGCTGCCGATAGCCTAGGAGCAAATGCCGTGGTTAGCCAGAATAAGTCCACCAGCCAAAGTCGATGAGTAGCTATCCAGGGTGCCCGACTCGAACCCCTCGAATTTGGTGAAATCAACTAGGCCGGGGACAGTGAACCCATGAACGTGATGCCCAGCTGGGATTCC
>NZ_BAXF01000290.1:0-2782 GCF_001310435.1 Arthrobacter sp. JCM 19049
CGCGCCAGCCAGTCGCACACCACCAAGCTGTCCGGGGCCATCGCCCCGGCGCAGTGGGTGCACACCCGCCTGGCCGCGGGCCCCAACCGGACGCTGGTGTTCGGGATCTTCGCCTCGTTCCTGACCCTGACCGCCAGCGTCTACGTGGCCTGGCCGAGCGCGGGCTGCAGCTGGGCACCGCGGCCCTCCAGCGCCGGGTGCACCAGGACGGGCAGGCCTACACCCAGGATGTGCGCGCCCGCTCGATCCTGGCCGAGGCCGGAATGCGCATGCTCACCCTGGATGCGCTGCAGCGCCAGGTCGCCGGGGACCTGGACGCCCTGGTGGACCACGGGCCGCAGTGGTTCCCGAGCTGGTTACGCTGCGTACCCGGGCGGGGGACTGGGCCCGGGAGAATATCTCGGTTGCCGGGCAGCTGATTGGAGGCGGCGGGTATTTCCGCGGCAGCGAGTTCGAGCGGCTCTACCGGGACGTGCAGGCCAGCTGGTACCACCCGTCCAATGCCGCCTCGGCGGCGAACACCGTGGCCAGCTGGCTAGTGGGACCGCTGGAAGACTGAGCCTCCAGGGTGCCGGTCACCCGCATCACCCGCCGGCGCAGCAGTATTTGAAGGCCCCGCCCTCGTAGCGGCAGGTGCGCACCAGCTCCCACTTGCCGTTCTCGGCGTGCTCCTTCAGGGCCGGCGCGGGCCAGCTGCTTGGGCTCCCCGGGGAACGAGGTGATCACCAGGTACTCGAAGCGGTCATCCGCGGGCTGGTGCAATGGTGCCTTGATCCGTTCCTGAATCATCAAACCCCCTACCGTGCCGGTCTATTCGGCTGTAGCGTGTGTGCCATGAGCGTCGATCCCAACTATGCCTTGCAGGTCTTCATCGCCCGCCTGGAAAACCACCTGGAGGTCATCTCCACCAGCCGCGGCGCCACCGACGCGACGGTGGACGCCGCCTTTGGTGCGCTGGCCGATGCCTTCGAGGCGTACGACGATGCTTTGTACGACAAGTATGGCGAGTTGTTGCCGTTTACGATACCCAATGACGAGTCGTGACTACGACCACGGGCGGATTTTTGGGGACCCGGTGTTTTCGGCAGGGGTTTGGCCTGGGACTTGAAGTAGTGTCGAGGGGTGAATTGGTTTGAAGCAGCGTTCCTGGGTCTGATCCAGGGACTTACCGAGTTCCTGCCCATCTCCTCATCGGCCCACCTGCGCATCGTGGGAGAATTCCTGCCCAACGCGCAGGACCCGGGGGCGGCGTTTACCGCCATCACCCAGCTGGGCACCGAGACCGCGGTCATCGCGTTCTTCTGGCGTGACATCGTGCGCATCATCGGCGCCTGGTGCAAGGCGCTGGTTGGCAAGATCCCGCATTCGGATCCGGACGCGAAGATGGGCTGGCTGATCATCCTCGGCTCGATCCCGATCGGCGTGCTGGGCCTGCTGCTGGAGGACTACATTGACACGAACTTCCGTTCGTTGTGGATCGTGGCCACCATGCTGGTGGTCTTTGGCCTGTTCCTGGCCGCCGCCGACCACTACGGCAAGCAGGTCCGCCCGCTGGAGCAGCTGACCTTCAAGCACGGCATCCTCTACGGCTTCGCCCAGGCGATGGCCTGATCCCGGGCGTCTCGCGCTCCGGCGGCACCATCACCGCCGGCCTGCTGATGGGCTACACCCGCGAGGCCGCCGCCCGCTACTCGTTCCTGCTGGCCATCCCGGCCGTCTACCTCTCCGGGCTGTACAAGCTGTTCAAGTCCTTCTCCGAGCCGATGGTCTACTCCATGGCCGAGACCGGGCTGGCGACCCTGATCGCGTTCGTGGTCGGCTTCGTCATTGTGGGCTGGTTCCTGAAGTTCGTCTCCACCCACTCCTACATGGTCTTCGTCTGGTACCGCATTGCCCTGGGCCTGGCCCTGTTCATCCTGCTGGGCATGGGGCTGATCAGCGCCTAGCCGGAGCCCGCTTATGCCCCACCCGGGCCCCGGTCAATTATTTGGCCGGGGCCGGGAATATCTGAACCACATGGTGACTTGGCACTTATAGAGAAACTTTGGTGATGCCCGGCCCGGCAGTTGGCGCGGGGCCGGGGCATCACCGCTGATCGCGCACTTTTGCGCCGTTTGAAAGGACACCCCTGCGTGCACGCTTGGACCAGCCCGGAAGTACCGCACCTGGTGGGCAGCGCCCCGATCCTGGAGCTCTTCGACACCGCCACCGGCAAGCAGCGTCCCACCGCCCCGGCCGAGAAGGCCAACGCCCCGGCCAGCATGTACGTCTGCGGGATCACCCCCTATGACGCCACCCACATGGGGCACGCCGCCACCTACGTGACCTTCGATCTGCTGCACCGCACCTGGCTGGATAACGGGCGCAAGGTCACCTACACGCAGAACGTCACCGACGTGGATGACCCGCTGCTCGAGCGCGCCGCCCAGCGCGGGCTGGACTGGCGCCAGCTGGCGCAGGAGCAGACCGACCTGTTCCGCGCCGACATGGAGGCGCTGAACGTGATCGCGCCGGATCACTACCTGGCGCGGTGGAAACCATCGACCTGCTGATCCCGTACATCGAGGACTTCCTGGACAAGGGCCTGGCCTACCGGGTCCCGGCCGGGGCGGACGGGGTGGAGGGGATGTCTACTTCGACACCCTCGCCGCCCAGAACGAGGCCTGGCAGCTGGCACCGTCAGCGGCTACGGGCGCGAACTGATGGAGCAGCTCTCGGCCGAACGCGGCGGGGACCCGCAGCGTGAAGGCAAGCGCGATCCGCTGGACCCGCTGCTGTGGCG
>NZ_BAXF01000291.1:0-2752 GCF_001310435.1 Arthrobacter sp. JCM 19049
CAGCGCCGGTCGGCCCCACTGCCGGGGGCCTCCTCGCTGGCGGGTGGCAGCGTGGTGCCCAATAGGCCGGCCAGGTGCTCGTAGACTTCGGCCAGCTGCGCCGGCTCGTTGTCGGTGGCCAGGTAGAGCTCGTCGATATTGGAGCCAAAGTGCGCCAGATGCACCACTGCCTTGGCCAGATCGTCGCGGTGGACCCGGTTGGTCCACTGCGAGCTTCGCGGCAGGCGGGCCTTGCCCTCGCGCAGGGAGTCAATCAGCCGGGTGCGCCCCGGTCCGTAGATGCCCGAGGCGCGCAGGATCGTGACCGGCAGGCTGAATCCAGCAGGTGGTCCTCGGTGCGGGCCAGCACCTTGCGGTTTCCCGCCGTGGCTCCTTGGGGTGTTGCTCGGTGACCCACTGCCCGTCGTTGCCGGCGTTCACCGCGTGGAGGAAATATAAAACAGCCTGCGCAGCGCGGGAGCCTGTTGCTGCAGGGCGGTGACCAGGTGCCGGGCCGCCTGCAGATAGCTGTGCTCGTAGCCTGCGGCGTCGCGGCTGGCCGGGACCGGGGTGAACAGCACGACCTCGGTGTCCGGGTCGATTGGCGGCAGCTGCCCGCTGGCCACATCCACCTGCTGCCCGTGAAAGGTTGGCGGCAGCTTCTGCGGATTGCGCCGCCAGGCGGTGACATGGGCTCCGCGGGCCTGGAAGCGGAAACCGGCCTCCGTGCCCACGTCCCCGCAGCTGATCAGTAGTACCTTCACGAATGCGGCTCTCTTCCCCCGGGTGCAATCTTGGCAGGTGCGCCGGCCGACGGCGTGGTGCGCAACTCCTGCCTGCTTACAGCATAGACACTGCGGCGTGTTTCCTTGCTAGAATCACAGTGTTCGAATATGTGTACGAAAAGTGGTGGGCGATGGCTGCGAAGGATCCGCTGGTCCCCGAGGCCAGCAGCAGCGGGCCGGTCGGCGCGGTGCAGGCCATGGGGTTCCCCTCACCGGCGCGCGATTACTTCGACGGCGGGCTGGACCTGAACCGGCTACTGATTACCGACCGCGTCTCCACATTCATCATGCGGGTCGCCGGAGGGGCGATGGTCTCCGCAGGGATCCATGACGGGGATGAAATCATCGTGGACCGCTCCCGCTCGGTCCAGCACGGCAGCGTGGTGGTGCTGAGCCTCAATGAGCAGATGCTGGTGCGCCGCTGGCAGGTGGAGCGGGGCCGGGTCGGGCTGCTCAGCGACGAGTCGGCCCAGCCGCAGTGGCTGGGTGAGCATGACGAGGTCGAGGTGTTCGGCGTCGTGACCAGGTGCCTGCATTATGTCCGCTGACCCATCCGCACAGGCCGGCGAGCACATCGCCCTGGTGGACGTGAACAACTTCTACGTTTCCTGCGAACGGGTTTTTGACCCCACCTGCGCAACCGGCCGGTGGTGGTGCTGTCCAACAACGACGGGTGCGTGGTGGCCCGCTCCGCCGAGGCCAAGGCCCTGGGCATCACCACCGGCCAACCCTACTTCCAGGTCCGCGACCTGCAGCGCAGCCACGGGCTGGCGGTGCGCTCGAGCAACTACGAACTGTACGGGGACCTCTCGGCCCGGGTTATGGAGGTGCTGGCACGCTTCGGAACCTGGCAGGAGGTGTATTCCATCGACGAGTCCTTCCTGGGACTGACCGGGTCCCTGCAGCAGGTGCAGCGCACGGCCGCGCAGATTAGGGCGGCCCTGCAGCGTTCGGTGGGGGTGCCGGTCTGCGTGGGGGTGGCCGCCACCAAGACGCTGGCCAAGTTCGCCAACCATGTGGCGAAGAAGAACCCCGGACTGCAGGGGGTCTGCGTGGAGCAGCTGATGGACCGGAGGTGGTGGCGCGGATCAAGTCCCTGGTTCCGGTCACCGAGGTGTGGGGTGTGGGACGCAAAACCGGCAGGAAACTGGCCGGGATGGGCATCGTGAGCATCGCCGACCTGGCGGGCGCGGACCCGCAGCTGATCCGCAAGAGGTTCTCCGTGGTGCTGCAGCGCACCGTTTTTGAACTGGGCGGCACCCGCTGCATCGGCCCGGTGGAGGAGCGTGCCGACAAGGGGCAGGTGATGTTCACCCGTTCCTTCGCCCACCCGGTGACCAGCCGGGAGCAGATGCGCGAGGTGATGAGCTTCTACGCCCAAAAGGCCGCGGCGCGCCTGGCGCGGGAGGGGCGCTACGCCGCACTGCTGACGGTGATGGCCGGAACCAGCCGCTTTGCCGCCGGCCCGGCCTCCTTCCCCTCCACCCAGGTGCGCCTGCCGCAGGCGACACGGGACCCGATCCTGATCACCCGGCTGGCGGTGCAGGCGATGGAGGGCTGATGGAGCCCGGCACGGAGTATGTGCGTGGCGGGGTGATCCTCTCCGGGCTGAGCGACCAGCCCGAGGCCACCCAGCTGGACCTGCAGTGGCAGGACGCGGCACCGGCACCGCAGCGCCGGGGACAGCGGGGAAACACTGAGTCAGATGGTGCAACAGGTGACCGAGCGTTTTGGCAGCAAGGCGATCGGGCTGGGGCGCAGCGGACTGGCCGGGGACCCGGACTGGGCGATGCGCCGCGAGCACATGTCCCCGCGATTCACCACGAACTGGGATGAGCTGCCCACGGTCCGGGCCTGAATCCGGCTGCCGCGCGGCCGGGGCCCGGCGGGGGTGCCACAATGAGAGCATGAGGTTTCCCTGGCGTGCACCACAGTCCCTGGCCCTGTCCTGCGTCCTGGCATTGGCGCTGAGCGGATGTTCCGGCGGG
>NZ_BAXF01000292.1:0-2737 GCF_001310435.1 Arthrobacter sp. JCM 19049
CCTCGGGGGTGGACTTCGTCGCGGCCAGCGCCCCGGCGGCCAACACCCAGGTGATCCCCGGGGTGTGGATCGATGAGAAGTCGAACATCGACGAACTGACCGCAGATGCTGCGGCGAAGAACCTGGTGCCGCAGCTGCACGTGTCCGCCACCGGCGCCGCCGGGGCCGGGTTCAGCGTCAAGGTGCTCGACGAGCGCGGCGAGGTCGCCGCGAAGTTCGATGACCACCTGGCCGTCGCCTCGAACGCCACCTCGATCGTGGACCTGCGCCAGCTGGACTCCGGGTACTACACCGTGGTGGTGGAAGCCGATGACCCGGTGACCGCCGCGGTGCGCATGGTGCGCGGAAAGAACCCGAAGGACTCCTCGGACACCGCCTGGGCCAGCAGCTCCCAGCCGCTGGTGGGCAACCAGGTGACCCCGCTTGCGGCCCACGGCAACGCGACCTTCACGATCGCCGCCCCGCAGGGTGAAGCCACCGTCAACGCCGTGGTGATCTCCAAGGACGGGTCGATGGCCGAAGGCCAGGAGCTGAAGGTGCCGGCCGGCACCTCACGCACCTTCAAGCCCACCGACGTTTCCGAAGACGCCCAGGCGGTGCTGTTCCAGGCCGACGCGGACGCCTACATTGCCCAGACCCTGCTCGGCTCGGACCGTTCGGTCAGCTGGGTGAAGATGCCGCCGGCCAGCGTCGGCAGCGAGGGCATCGTGGTGAACGTCGGGGGCTAGCCGCCAACACCGATTGGACCCCGGCCGGCAGGACCCCACACGGTCGCTGCCGGCCGGGGTTCTGTGTATTGTGCCCCGCCCGGACGCACTGCCGGTGGCGCGGGCCCCGGTTCCAAGGCTACTGACAGGAAAACTCCGCGCATCGCCCACGGTGGCATAAGCTGGCCGCCGAAAGGTGGTAGACATGGCCGATGTAGCCGAACTCAAGCGCCTGGCCCGCGAGGTCTTCGGGTGGGAATCCTTCCGCGCGGACCAGCTGAAGGCCATCAAGGCCGCCGTGGATGGACGGGATGTGCTGGCGGTGATGCCCACCGGCTACGGCAAGTCCGCGATCTACCAGGTGACCGGGATGGCGTTGGAGGGACTGGTGGTGGTCGTCTCCCCGCTGATCGCGCTGCAGTCCGACCAGCTGGAGGACATCAACGCCCTGCCCGGCAGCGTGCGGGCGGTGGCGGTGAACTCCGCGGCCACCGAGAAGCAGCAGCGCCAGGCCTGGCAGGACGCGGCCGAGGCAAAGATCGAGTTCCTCTTCCTGGCCCCCGAACAGCTGGCCAAGGACGAGGTGATCGACCGGCTGAAGAAGCTGAAGCCGGCATTGTTCGTGGTTGACGAGGCGCACTGCGTCTCCGCCTGGGGCTATGACTTCCGGCCCGACTACCTGCGCCTGGGGGCGCTGAAGGATTCGATCGGCGGGCCGGGCACCGTGGCGCTGACCGCCACCGCCTCCGCCCCGGTGCGTGAGGAAATCGTGGAACGGCTGCGGCTGAAGGACGCCCTGGTGATCGCCGAGGGCTTCGACCGTCCCAACCTGCGCCTGGAGGTCAACCGGCACCACGAGGACGGGCAGAAGCGGGCGGCGGTGCTTGAGCAGGTCGCAGCGCTGCCGCGCCCCGGACTGGTGTACGTCTCCACCCGCAAGGACACCGAGCTGTACGCCGCGGAACTAAACGACCGGGGTCTGCGCGCGGCCGCCTACCATGCCGGGCGCAACCGCGGGGACCGGCAGGCGGTGCACAACGACTTTTTGGACGGGAACCTGGACGTGGTGGTGGCGACCACCGCCTTCGGGATGGGAATCGACAAGCCCAACGTGCGTTTCGTGGTGCACGGGGACATCCCCGGCTCCCTGGACAGCTACTACCAGGAGATCGGCCGGGCCGGCCGGGACGGGGAAGCGGCGCGGGCGATCCTGCACTACCGCTCCGAGGACCTGGGGCTGCAGACCTTCTTCGGGGCCCACCACGCGGACCCGGAGGAGGTGCGCCGGGTGCTCACCGCCCTGCATGGGGCCGGGCGGCGGGTCAAGCCCTCAATGAAGCGGGAGCTGGCCGGGCAGTTCTCCGCCCGGAAGGTCACCAATCTGGTGAACCTGCTCGAATCGGCCGGGGTGGTGCGCACCCGGCGCAACCTGGTGATCGCCGAACCGGGCCCGGAGGTGGACCAGGCGGTCGAGCAGGCGGTGGAGTCGGCCGAGACCCGGATCCGGATCGAGCGTTCCCGCCTGGAGATGATGCGCGGCTACGCGGAAACCGAGGGGTGCCGGCGCCAGTACCTGCTGGGCTACTTCGGCGATGAGCTGGAAAACCCGTGCGGCAACTGCGACAACTGCCTGGCCGGCACGGCGCAGGACCTGAGCGAGGCCGATGAGAGCTTCCCGCTGAACGAACCGGTCATCCACGAGCAGTGGGGCAGCGGGATCGTGATGAGCAGCGAACAGGACCGGCTGACCGTGCTGTTCGAGGAGGAAGGCTACAAGACCCTGTCCAAGGATGTCATCGACGAGACCGGGGTGCTGCGCCGGCAATAGGCCGGGGCGCTACAGGTCCGGGTCCTCGGGGAAGTACTCCGGGTCGATCTCATGCACCGACTGCATCCACAGCTGGGAGAGTTCGTGCACCACGCACTGGTGCACGATGTCCACCACCTCGGGGTAGGACTCGGCGATCTGCTCAATCGGCAGCCGGTAGATGCTGATCCTTGCCCGCCGGCCGGGGGTGGCGGTGCGCGAG
>NZ_BAXF01000293.1:0-2738 GCF_001310435.1 Arthrobacter sp. JCM 19049
GAGCGCAACGAACGCAACGACCGCAACGGCCGGGGCCGCAACCGCCGCGACCAGCAGGAATCCTCCAGGACGATAGCTCCGAGGGCGAGGAAGGCCAGGAGCGCGGTGAGCGCCACGAGCGTTCGGACCGAAACGACCGCGGGGACCGCAACGACCGCAATGATCGCAACGAGCGGGGCCGAAACCGCCGCGAACGCAACCGCGACCGCAATGAGCGCAACCGGGACCGCAATGAGCGCAACCAGGACCGCAACCGCCGCAACCGCCGCGGGGACAACGACGAGCCGCAGCTGAGCGAGGACGACGTCCTGCTGCCGATCGCCGGCATCCTGGACGTGCTGGAGAACTACGCGTTCGTGCGCACCTCGGGCTACCTGCCCGGCCCGAACGACGTGTACGTCACCCTGGGCCAGGTCAAGAAGTACAACCTGCGCAAGGGCGACGCGATTGTTGGCGCGATCCGCCAGCCGCGTGAGGGGGAGACCCCCAACCCGCGCCAGAAGTTCAACGCCCTGGTGCAGCTGACGTCCGTGAACGGCAAGAAGCCGGAAGACAACAAGGAGCGCGTCGAGTTCAACAAGCTCGTGCCGCTGTACCCGACCGAGCGCCTGCGCCTGGAAACCGGGGCCAAGCAGATCGGTCCGCGTGTGATCGACCTGGTCGCCCGATCGGCAAGGGCCAGCGTGGCCTGATCGTCTCCCCGCCCAAGGCCGGCAAGACCCTGATCCTGCAGTCCATCGCGCAGGCGATCACCACCAACAACCCGGAAGTGCACCTGATGATGGTGCTCGTGGACGAACGTCCCGAGGAAGTCACCGACATGCAGCGCACCGTGAAGGGCGAGGTCATCGCCTCGACCTTCGACCGCCCGGCCGATGACCACACCACCGTGGCCGAACTGGCCATCGAGCGCGCCAAGCGCCTGGTGGAGATGGGCATGGACGTGGTCGTGCTGCTGGACTCGATGACCCGCCTGGGCCGCGCCTACAACCTGGCCGCCCCGGCCTCGGGCCGCATCCTCTCCGGTGGTGTGGACTCCGCCGCCCTCTACCCGCCCAAGCGCTTCTTCGGCGCCGCGCGCAACATCGAAAACGGCGGCTCACTGACCATCCTGGCCACCGCCCTGGTGGAAACCGGGTCGAAGATGGATGAAGTGATCTTCGAGGAGTTCAAGGGCACCGGCAACATGGAGCTGCGCCTTTCCCGCCAGCTGGCCGAGAAGCGCATCTTCCCGGCGGTGGACGTCAACGCGTCCTCCACCCGCCGCGAGGAGTCGCTGCTCTCCGGCGACGAGGTGCGCATCATGTGGCGCCTGCGCCGCATGCTGGCCGGGCTGGACACCCAGCAGGCGCTGGAGCTGCTGACCAAGAAGATCCGGGACACCGAATCCAACGCGGAGTTCCTGATGCTGGTCAACAAGACCACGCCGCAGCACAACTAGCGCGCTTTTCCCCGGTGGCGTCCAGGGCGCACGGTCAACCCGTCGCCCGGACGCCACCGGTGCTTTGCCCCTACAATCTCTTGTGAAGGCCCGCTGCCCGCCAGCGCGCCACCGATCCACGCATCGAAAGAAGTTCTGCCACCATGTTCGAATCCGTCAAGACCCTGCTGGAGGAGCACGCCGAGATCCAGGCGCAGCTGTCCGATCCCGCCGTGTACGCCGACCAGGCCCGGGCCCGCAAGCTCGGGCGCCGTTCCGCGCAGCTCAACGGCATCGTGGAGGCCTACAACCGCTGGAAGCAGGCGAGCGAGGACCTGGAGGCAGCCAAGGAAATGGCCGATGAGGACCCGGACTTCGCCGCCGAGGTCGAGGAGCTGACCGCCGCGCTGCCCGAACTGGAGGAGAAGCTGCGCCGGCTGCTGATCCCGCGCGACGAAAACGACTCGCGCAACGTGATCCTTGAGGTCAAGGGCGGGGAAGGCGGGGACGAGGCGGCCCTGTTCGCCGCCGACCTGCTGCGCATGTACACCCGCTTTGCCGAGCACAAGCTGGAAGGTCGAAATGATCTCCTACAACGAGTCCGACCTGGGCGGCTACAAGGACGCCCAGGTGGCGATCAAGGGCAGCTCGAACGACCCGGCCGAGGGCGTGTACGCGCACCTGAAGTTCGAGGGCGGGGTGCACCGCGTGCAGCGCGTGCCGGTCACCGAATCCCAGGGCCGCATCCACACCTCCGCCGCCGGCGTGCTGGTGTTCCCGGAAGTCGATGAGCCCGAGGAAATCGACATCCACCAGAACGACCTGAAGATCGACGTGTACCGTTCCTCCGGCCCCGGCGGGCAGAGCGTGAACACCACCGACTCGGCCGTGCGCATCACCCACCTGCCACCGGCATCGTGGTGGCCATGCAGAACGAGAAGTCCCAGATCCAGAACCGTGAGGCGGCCATGCGCGTGCTGCGCTCGCGCCTGCTGGCCCACCAGCAGGAGCAGCTGGACGCGGAGAACTCCGCCCAGCGCGCCTCCCAGGTGCGCACCATGGACCGCTCCGAGCGCATCCGCACCTACAACTTCCCGGAAAACCGGATCGCCGACCACCGCACCGGCTACAAGGCCTACAACCTGGACGCGGTCATGGACGGGGACCTGGGCCCGGTGATCGATTCGTGCATCACCATGGACGAGGAAGAGCGCCTGGCCCACCTGGGCGAGCAGTAGCCGGATGCTGTTCAGCGCCGCCCGCAACCAGGCCGAGGCGGACCTGGCGGCCGCCGCGGTGCCCAGCCCCAAGGTAGACG
>NZ_BAXF01000294.1:0-2717 GCF_001310435.1 Arthrobacter sp. JCM 19049
CCCCGGCGCGTTCCAGGGCCGCCTTGGCCGCGTGCGCCCCCAGCTCGGAGGCCTCAACGCCGGCCAGTGCGCCGTTGAAGCGCATGAAGGGGGTGCGGGCATATCCGGCGATCTTTACACTCATGCTGCCTGTGACTCCTCAAGGTCGATGCTGAACTTTGCTGCGGTGATGTCTTTGATTGATTCCGGGCTTTCGCCCTCTGCCAGGCGGCGCAGGATCAGCCGCCCGTCTTCGATGTCGAACACGGCGCGGTCGGTAATGATCCGGTCCACCACGCCGACGCCGGTCAGCGGCAGGTCGCAATGTTCCACGATCTTCGAGGTGCCGTCCTTGGCCACGTGGTCGGTGATCACGATGACCCGCGGGGTGCCGGCCACCAGGTCCATGGCCCCGCCCATGCCCTTGACCAGCTTGCCGGGAATAGTCCAGTTCGCCAGGTCCCCGTTGCCCGCCACCTGCAGTGCGCCGAGGATGGCGGTCTGCACGTGGCCGCCGCGGATCATTCCAAAACTGGTGGCGGAGTCGAAGAAGCTGCCTCCGGGCAGCACGGTGACGGTCTGCTTGCCGGCGTTGATCAGGTCCGCATCCTCCTCACCCGCGTAGGGGAAAGGCCCCATGCCCAGCAGGCCGTTTTCGCTTTGCAGCTTTACCGACACGCCTTCGGGCAGGTTATTGGCCACCAGTGTGGGGATGCCGATCCCCAGGTTGACGTACTGCCCGTCCACCAGCTCGCTGGCGGCGATGGCTGCCATCTCATCCCTGGTCCACATGCTCATGCCTCCTGCCGCAGCCGCACGGTGCGCTGTTCGATGTCCTTGATCTGGTCCGCTTCGACCAGGCACTGCACGAAGATCCCCGGAGTGTCCACCAGCTGCGGATCCAGGTAGTCCTGCTCGATGTGCTCGGCCTCGGCGAACGTGTACCTCCCGGCCATGGCGGCCAGCGGGTTGAAGTTCCGCGCGGTCATCCGGTACCGCAGGTTGCCTTCCGCGTCCGCCTGGTGGGCGCGCACCAGGGCGATGTCGGCAACGATTCCACGTTCGAGGATGGCCGGCTTCCCGTCGAACTCCATGACCGGTTTCCCCTCTGCCACCGGGGTGCCCACACCGGTGGGCGTGTAGAACGCCGGGATCCCGGCACCCCCGGCGCGCAGCCGTTCGGCAAGGGTGCCCTGGGGAACGAACTCCACCTCGAGCTCGCCGGAAAGGAACTGCTGGGCGAACAGCTTGTTTTCACCCACGTAGGAGGCCATGACCTTGGCGACCTGCTGATTTTCGATCAATAGGCCCAGGCCTTTGCCGTCTACCCCCATATTGTTCGACACGATGGTCAGGTTCCTCGCCCCGGAATCGCGCAGTGCCGTGATCAACCGGGTGGGTATCCCGCTCAGACCGAAGCCGCCGACCGCGATGGTCATCCCGTCCTGGACGACCTCGGCCAGGGCCGCTGCGGCGTCTTGCCGGTACTTGCTTGCCATGGTTTCCTCCTACGTCCACCTTGTGGAAACGCTCGTCATTACCAACGAACCTAGCCAAGACAGCGAAGCGCCTCAATAAATGGAGCCCAAGTGCTCGATGGATGAAGAAAAGAGGATCTATCGTCCACAATATGAACAGCAGGAAAGGCAGGAACAGGCTATGCGCTGTCTTCTTCCAGCAGCTGCAGCAGACACTGCTCATCGACGCTCAGGTACTTGCGCGCTCGCCGGCGCTTGCGCTCACCGCGCAGGTCCTCGAGCTTCTCGGGGTCCCCGGCCAGCTTCAGCACCCGCGGGGCGATATAGGCCTTGCGCGCCGTGGACTGGGTGTTGCCCAGCACCGAGGCGGCCTGCTTCACCGCCTCGCGTTCAGCACGCGTCAGCTCCCGCTGCGGGCTGGCGCCGTCAACCTCGGCGTCCAGCAGGGAGGCGAAGGCCGTCAGCGTTCCGCCCCAGGTGCGAAAGTCCTTCGCCGTGAACTGGCTGCCCATGTTCGTATGCAGGTATTCGTTGACATGCTCACTGCGCACCGAACACAGCTGTCCCTCATCATCGGTGAAGCGGAAGACTTCATAGCCGGGCATCTCCCGCAGCTTCTTCACGAAGCGGGCCATCTGCGCGTCCTCGATCGTCACCGTCTGGTGCTGTCCGCTCTTGCCGTTGAAATCAAAGGTAACGCTGGTTCCCTTGATGCGGGTATGCCGCCGGCGCAGCGTAGTCGCCCATAGGAGCGATATTGCCGGGCATATTTCGGGGTGCCGATGCGCAGGTACCCCTTGTCCAGCACCTTGATCACGCAGGCGACCACCTTCTCGCGGCTGGTTCCGCGCCGCTCCATGTCCGCCGCCACCTGTTTGCGCAGCGCCGGCAGGGCTTGGCCGAACTCACTGAGCTTGGCGAACTTCTCCTCTTCGCGGCGGCGCCGAAACGAGGGTGGTAGATCGCCTGACGCCGTCCGGCGTCATCGACCCCGCGGGCCAGCACCTTGGCGCTGGGGGAAGCGGAGATCTGCACGTCATGCCAGGCCGGCGGAATGACCAGGGCCTTGATGCGTTCCAGCTCCTCGGGATCGGTGATTTGCTCCCCGCGCTGCAGATACACGAACTCTCCGCGCCGCAGCTGCCGCGAAATCTGCAGACGACCGCGCCTGCGGCGAACGGAACCACGCGCCACCGTCCCACCTCCTTGCCCCGAGCATTTCGCGCTCAGGCTACCGAATCGGTGCCCGCCGTCCCGCCG
>NZ_BAXF01000295.1:0-2707 GCF_001310435.1 Arthrobacter sp. JCM 19049
CCGCCCGGACGCCCGGGGCGGCGATCATCATGACGCCGAGCATCAGGATGAAGGCAGGTAGGCGCCGAAGGAGACGTTCCCGCCGGTCAGCAGCAGCACCGCGATGGAGAAGCAGGTGATCTTGATCATCGAACCGGACAGGTGGATGGTGGCGCACAGCGGCACCACGAACCCGGCCACGGAATCGTTCACGCCGTTCTTCTTCGTCGAATCCAGGGTCACCGGGATGGTGGCGGCCGAGGAGGAGGTGCCCAGGGCGGTGAAGTAGGCGTCGCGCATGTTCCACAGCGCCTTGAACGGGTTGCGTCCGGCGACCGAGCCGGCGATGGTGTACTGCAGGATCAGGATGACCAGGGTCAGCCCGAAGGAGACCAGGGCGACCAGCAGGAACTTGGTGATCACGGTGACCGCCGACCCGCTGGCCGACAGGTCCATGAAGATGCCGAAGATGAACAGCGGCAGCGCCGGGACGATGATGCGCCGGATGACGGACTCAATGATGGTGCGGAACTCGACCGCCCCGCGGAAGAGCACCTTGGAGTGGAAGGCGGTTAGGCCCACGCCGATGACGAACGCGAGCACCAGCGCGCTCATCACGTCGATGACCGGGGGCAGGACGATCTCGGTGGCCGAGTCGCCGGCGCTAGCGACCACGGTGATGAAGGGGGTGAACCCGGAACCGGACTCCTCCCCGAACTCCTCCAGCCCGCCGCCGGAAAGCGCCGGGGTGAACAGCCAGCGGCTGACGAAGTAGCTAGCAGCCCGGCAGTGATGGTCGACCCGTAGGCGATCACCGCGGTGATGCCCAGCCACTTGCCGGCGCCCTTGCCCAGTTCGGCGATGGCCGGCATGACCAGGCCCAGGATGATCAGCGGAACAATGAAGCCCAGGAACCCGGAGAAGATCGAGTTGTAGGTCAGAAACAGCCCACCCAGCCATTCGGGCATGATCGGTCCGGTCACCACGCAAGGATGATGGCGATGATGATCCAGCCCAGCAGGGGGATCGATTTCAGTATCTTCATGGGGATCCTTCGGTCGTGATGATCGCGGCGCGCAGCACTGGTCTGCAGGTTGTGGTGCAGCCCACGCCCCAGTCATGTTATAGCGTCAGGGCCCCTGCTTGAAAGCCGACCGCTCGCGAGCCACCGGCACCTCACGGAAGACAAGAGGGTCCGGGCGGTGGCGCGGACCCTCTTGTCTTGCGGTGTGGTGATGCGGTTACTGGCTCAGCTTCTTGCGGATGAACCCCGAGGCCTGGTCGACCACGATGATCAGCACCAGCACAATGATGATTTGGGTGAGCATCGCGTCGAACTGGAAGGACTTGATGGACTGCTTGATCAGCAGCCTGATGCACCGGCCCCCACCAGTCTCAAGCCGATGACCTGCCCATCTGGATAGCCTCGGAAAAGCGTGAGACGATCACGGCTGATGCGCCTGGATGGCGGTGAACCGGAGCCCCGGCAGGTGGACAAGCCCCTCGAACGCTTCCGGGGACTGCGGCTGAGCTACTACACCCAGAATCCCCCACCGCGCTGCCCGGTGTGGAGTACGCGTTGCGCGCGAACTACGGGACGTCCCAGCGCAGCCCGCCGTCGAGGTGCCGCCGGTCGTCAGGCCCAGTACATGATCCACGGCGCCATGGAGCAGACCGGGGTCCAGACCGTGGCCCGCGTGCTGGCTGCCGGGGACACCATCAACGACCTGCTGGCCGCCCGCAACGCCGGGGTGCACGCGGTGGGTGTGCTGACCGGCAAGCTGCAGCGCGCCGAGCTGGAAGAGCAGCCGCATGATGCCGTGCTGGAGGGGGTCAAGGACCTGCCCAAGTACCTCGCCTCGCTGGATACGGTCAGCGTCTAGGGAACACTTCCGACGCCGCGCCCGAGCCGGTGGGTGACCTTAACGGGAACCCGCCCGCCCCAAAGGGACGAATCCTCGGCCGCATCCGCGTAGAAAGCACCGCGTTGTGACGGTGAAGGAGCAAAAATGTCGCTTATTTCACGTGCTTCCCGTATTTCCTGTGGGCTTCTACTGGAAGTAGAATCAGTTGTCAATCTTCAACTATCCGAGGAGGAATTCAGCCGATGGGTGCTGAAATCCAGTACAAAAGCCCCTTCAACTTCGTCCAGGTCCTGATCTTGGCCCTGGGTGCCGCCTACCTGAACGTCATCGTCTTCTTCGTCAGTGAATCCGCCGGCGGTTCCATGGTGTTCAACGGCGGCCTGGTGGACCACGTGCAGTTCGCGCAGGTTCTGGGCTTCACCCTCGCACCGATCATGATCCTGGGGCTGCTTACCTTCGCCATCGGCAGCGCCAAGCCGGGCTTCTGCCGCATCGCCCAGTGGCTTGCGCGATCGTGGCCGTCGTCTCCATCATCAACCCGATCCTGCACGCCACCGACGCGGCCACCGGCATTGCCCTGGCCCTGATGCACCTGGTGGTGGCGGCAGCCTGGTTCGTGGCGGTCCGCCGCACGAACAACAACCAGCCGGTCCCGGCCTACGCGTTGCGGTAACCAGCCGGCCATAAACAGCGGGCAGTCCTACGGCTTCAGTTAACGTAGACCCCAGAACGCGCACAGCGAGGGGGAGACGATGAAGTTTGCGGGACTGTCCGCTTTTCCATTGGTGCCGATGGCGGGGAAACGGGTCGACATTGACGCCGTGGCCCGCCTGGTGGCCCGCGCCGCCGGCGCCGGGGTGGAC
>NZ_BAXF01000296.1:0-2698 GCF_001310435.1 Arthrobacter sp. JCM 19049
CCTAGCCGGTGGGCCGGCTATTTCCGGGGATCAGTGCCATCGGACTGCGGGTCATCGTCCCCGGTCCGCGGGTTCTCCTTCCGGGTCGGGGCGGTCCTCATCGGTCACCGGCTTGGCCGGCGGCTGCTGCCCTTCCTCGTAGACGATCGTGTCGTGCGGGGCCGGGGCCCGTTCGATGGTGATGATGTCGATTTCGGTCGTCATCAGGCTGAAGTGCCCGCCTCATGGCGTTCCACGCCCTCGGCCACCGACTGCTCCAGCACCTCACGGGCCACCTTGTTCTGGATGACCAGCGGGTCGCGGCTCAGATCCTTCCAGATGGCCACGCACAGCAGCAGCATCACCAGCACGAAGGCAGAGCCGAGACAATCGTGATGTTCTTCAGCCCGTTCAGGGCCGCCGCCGGGTGGTCCCCGCCGGCCAGCAGCATCACCGCCGCCACGGCGCCCACCGCGACGCCCCAGAAGATCACGGACTTGCGGGTCGGGTGTTCAGCCCCGCGCTCACTGAGCGCCCCCATTACGATGGAGGCCGAGTCGGCGCCGGTGACGAAGAAGATCGCGATCAGCAGCACCGTGACCACCATCAGCACCACCGCCACCCAGCCGGGCACCGGCAGCTTCTCCAGCAGGTCGAAGAGCACCAGGTCGAAGTTGATGTCCGGGGCGCCGTCAACAATGCTGGCCAGCGCCTGGCTCGAATCCCCCGTAGCTGCGCGCGTTCCTGCAGGCCGATTGCGCCGCCGCCAAAGATCGCGAACCACAGCAGGGTCACGGTCGAGGGCACCAGCAGCACGCCGGTGACGAACTGGCGGATGCTGCGCCCACGGGAGATGCGGGCAATGAACAGACCCACGAACGGGGTCCATGACACCCACCAGGCCCAGTAGAACACGGTCCAGGACGAAAGCCAGTCGGCCATGGTCCCGTCGGTGGAGGCCGCGGTGCGTGAGGCCATTTCCGGCAGGTCGCGGATGAACGCGCCAATCGCGTTCGGGATGACGTTCAGGATGAACAGGGTCGGGCCGCCGATGAAGACGATCAGCGCCAGAACCAGGGCCAGCACCATGTTGGTGTTGGACAGCCACTGGATGCCGCGCTCAATGCCGGAGACCGCGGAGGCCACGAACAGGGCGGTGAGGATGGCAATGATGATCACCAGGATGCCCGAGCCGACGTTCTCCATCACACCGGTGGCCTGGATGCCGCCGCCGATCTGCAGGGCGCCCAGGCCCAGCGAACAGGCCGAGCCGAACAGCGTGGCCAGGATGGCCAGGATGTTGATGGTGCGTCCGCCCCAACCGTGGATGGCGCGCTCGCCGAAGATCGAGGAGAACATGGAGGAGAACAGCTGCGGGCGGCCCAGGCGGAAGCTGCCGTAGGCCATGCCCAGGCCCACAATGGCGTACATCGCCCACGGTAGAGCGTCCAGTGGAACAAGGTGGTGCCCATGGCGGTGCTCAGCGCCGCATCGGTCTGCCCCTCCACGGTTCCCGGCGGCGGGGACATGTAGAAGAACAGCGGTTCGCCCACCCCGTAGAACACCAGGCCAATGCCCATGCCGGTGGCAAACATCATCGAGATCCAGGAGACCGTGCTGAATTCGGGCTTTTCCCCGTCCTTGCCCAGCGGGATGCGCCCGAAGTTCTTCGAAGCGAGCACGATCACGAAGACCGCGAACACCGAGGCGGCGATGACGAACAGCCAGCCGGTGTTGGTGATCACCCAATCCAGTGCCTTGCCGGCCACTGCGCCCAGGCCCTCGGGGGAAACGAACCCCCAGGCGATGAACGCCAGGGCCAGGCAGCCGGCAATGCCGAACACCCAGTAGTCGGTGCCGGAGGCGGTGTATTTCCGGGGGCGGCGTTTGCGAGCTGTGTGCAGCTCGCCCACGAGCTCCTGGATCGATTGATCACTTGGCTTCATTACGTTCTTCCTTCACTGGCAGGACGGCGCTGCGACGGGGAAATCATCGACTCGGCGGCAGCGCGCTCCGGACGGCAGCTGCCAGGCGGTGGCAGCGGAACGGTTGCATGGCCCCAGTCGGGCGGGCCGGCAGACGGCAGGGGCCGGAAACGGCGGCGCTTCGAAGATCGGCGAGCCCGCCGTTCAGATGCATGCGACAACGGCCAACACGGCCCACCGCGGCCCTAAGGTCTGCGTTCAATACTGTTGGATGCAGGCAAGTCAGGTCAAGCCCCACGGTCTTTTTTGCCCCCGATCCCGTTCCCACCAGAACGCTTTTGCCCTTGTGCCATGCAGTGCCAGGGGCGGGGATGTGAAATTCCTCGCCTCCCCGCCCCCGCGCCCCCGCATTGCGCCCGCCTTCGGCGTTTAGCCGCGAATCAGGCCGTGCGGGTCCAGCACGAATTTTTGTGCCGCCCCCTCGTCGAAGGCCGCGTACCCGGCCGGGGCCTCATCCAGGGAAATGGTCGTTGCGTTCACGTTCCTGGCGATGGACACCTTGTCGGCCAGGATCGCGTGCATCAGCCCGCGGTGGTACTTCATCACCGGGCACTGTCCGGTGACGAAGGTGTGGGATTTGGCGAAGCCCAGGCCGAAGCGCATCGACAGCGAACCGACCTTCGCCGCCTCATCGGCGGCACCCGGATCCCCGGTGACGTACAGCCCGGGATCCCCAGTGGCCACCGGCGCGGTGATCTCCATCAGCGAGTTCAGCACCGTGGCCGGCTGCTCGG
>NZ_BAXF01000297.1:0-2700 GCF_001310435.1 Arthrobacter sp. JCM 19049
GGGCCTGGGCCGCGCCCAGGTGCTCAACCCATTGTCCCCACCCAATCCCGGTGGCGCGCTCGATGGCTGGGATGTTGCTGGACTTACTGGTCATGGCACGACCTTAGCGAAGCCGCGCCTCGGTGTCAGGGGTGGAGAAACAGCAGGACGCCGGGGACCTTCGCAGTCCCCCGGCGTCCTATCCGGTGATACATCTTGTTCTCCGCCTCGGAGCACGAGGTGAGTCCGGCTGTTTAGTTCTCCCGCAGATCGATGTTCAGCCGGTCCAGGAGTCCGATCAGCCGGTCCACATCGTCACGGGGCCACTCGCTTACCTTGGACCGCCAGCGCGACCGGTGCTCTCCCATCAGAGCGCGCCAGCGTGTGCGCGCTTCGTCGGTGGCACTAAGCCGGCTGACCCGGCGGTCCTCCGGATCCAGGCTGCGCACCAGCAGCCCGACCTCTTCCATCCGGGTCACCAGCCGGGAGAGGCTGGCCTTGTCGATCATCAGCTGCGAGCACAGCTCCGACTGCGCGATATGGTCGTTCTTCAACACCAGCGCCAGTACCGGCAGCGCGGCCGGCGGCAGCTGATCCCCGAATCGGGCCGCGAGGTTCCGTTTGGCGTGGGTGTTGTTCACCATCAGCTGCACCAGCTGGTGCTCCAGCGCCTCAAAGCGGTGGCTGAAGTCATCCCCGGTGGCCGCCGGCCCCAGGTCTTCCCGGGCCGGTTCGGCCGCGGCCGCTAGATCCGTGTTCATCGTGGATTACTTTCCCGCCGAGTTCCCCGGGCGTTGCTGTGCGGTGGATCCCGAGCCCAGTGCGTTGCCCTGCTCCGGAGCCTGCGGTGCATCGGCGCGGCATCCGCGGTGGGCTGTGCGGCTCGGTGGTCACAGCGGCGGCGGCCAGGCCGTGCTCCGGGTCAACCTCAACCAGGCCCTGCTCATCGCGCATGCGCTCGGTGCGGGTCTGGGTGCTCAGCGACTGGTTCGGCAGCAGCAGCACCGCGATCACGGTGATGATGCTGATCGGTGCGGCGACCGCGAACAGCTGGGCCACGGCATCGCCATAGGTGGATTCCAGGATCACGCGCACCGGTTCGGGCAGCGAGGAGATTTCCGGCAGCGAGCCCGAATTCAGGGCGGCGCCCACCTCAGCGGCCTTGTCGCCCAGCGATGCCAGCGCCTGCATCAGCTCGTTCTTGCGGTCCTCGAGCATGTTCGGGATGCTGATCGCCAACAGTGCGCCCAGCCCGGCGGTGCCGGCGGTGCCGCCCAGGGTGCGGAAGAAGTTCACGGCCGAGGAGGCCACGCCCAGCTCACGCTGTGCCACCGAGTTCTGCACGACCAGCACCATGTTCTGCATCACCAGGCCCACGCCGGCGCCCAGGATGAACATGTACGTGGCCACCAGTACGAACGGGGTGTCGTAGTGGATGCTGCCCAGCAGGAACAGCCCGATCACCTGCAGGATGGACCCGCTGACCACCAGCGCCTTCCACTTGCCGTAGCGCGAGATCAGCCAGCCGGCGCCGGTGGAGATCACCAGCAGGCCCGCCATCATCGGGAAGGTCATCAGCCGGCCTGCATGGCGCTGGCGCCGCGGGCCATGATCATGTACTGGCTGAGGAACACCGAGGTACCGAACATCGACACGCCCACCGCCAGCGAGGCGATCACGGCGAAGGTGAAGGTGCGGTTGCGGAACAGGGTCAGGTTCAGCAGCGGCTCCTCGGCGCGCAGCTCGACCAGGACGAAGGCGGCCAGCAGCAGCACCGAGCCGGCGACCATCAGGTAGCTGGTCAGGGAGGCCCACTCGAATTCGCTGCCGCCCAGGGACATCCAGATCAGCAGCAAGGACACACCGGCGGAGAGCAGGATCATGCCCCAGTAGTCGATCTTGAACGACCGCTTGGTCACGGCCGGCAGGTGCAGGGTCCGCTGGATCATGATGACCGCGACGATCGCCACCGGCAGGGCGACGAAGAAGTTCCAGCGCCAGTTGATGGTGTCGGTGATGAACCCGCCGATCAGCGGTCCGCCGACCGTGCCCACGGCCATGACCGCGCCGAACAGGCCCATGTACTTGCCGCGCTCGCGCGGGGAGAGGATGTCGGCCATCACGATCTGGCTCAGGGCGCCCATGCCGCCGCCGGCCAGGCCCTGGATGATGCGCATCGCGATCAGGAAGTTCGTGTCCTGCGCAAAGCCGGCGGCCGCGGAGGCCAGCACGAACATCATCAGCGCGATCTGCAGCAGCAGCTTGCGGTTGCCCAGGTCGGCGAACTTGCCCAGATCGGGGTGGAGACGGTGGTGGCCAGCAGCGTGGCGGTCACCACCCAGGTGTAGGCGGTCTGGCTGCCGTGCAGGTCGGCAACGATCACCGGCAGCGAGCTGGCAACAACGGTGCCGGCCAGGATCGAGACGAACATGCCCATCAGCAACCCGGTGAGAGATTGCAAAACCTCCCGGTGCGACATACGCGGGTTCTGATCCGCGGGTGTAGTGGTCATAGTGCTCCAAAGTCTGTTAGTTGAACTACGTCAACTATAGACCGATGGTTGATTTCGATCAACCAAAGTGGTCGATTCCACATTCATTGACTTTTGACAACTAAAAAACGGGTGCGTGTGCCCGTCCACGGGAGGTGAACCGTGGCGTGCCGGGGAGGGCGATGGCCGTGGGGGCAGCCCTAGGAGTCCTGGGAGGCGGAGGGCGTGGT
>NZ_BAXF01000298.1:0-2686 GCF_001310435.1 Arthrobacter sp. JCM 19049
CTGGCCCGGGACTACCGGCGCCGCTCCCGCCAGCGCAGCGCGCAGGTCTCGCTGGGCGCCGCGACCCGGATTAAGCAGATCGCCGCGGACTTCATCGCCCAGTGGTCGGCCTATGACGTGATCGCCACCCCGGCGATGGCCCACACGCCCCCGCCGATCGGCTACTACACCCGCCATGACGCGGACACCGACTACCGGCTGCAGTGCCAGTACACCCCATACACCTCGATGGTCAACGTCGCCGGGTGCTCGGCGATCACCGTCCCGGTGGCCACCGCCGCCGATGGCATGCCAATGAGCATTCAGCTCATTTCAGCCCACGCCAACGAGGAAAAACTGCTCATTTTGGCACACCAGCTGCTGGCCGAAGCATAACACGCTGTGATCCACCAAACCGTGTGAGATCTATCGCAAAAGTAGGCATCGAAGTCAAGAAGGGCGAAAAATGTTACGCATGTCTACTGTTTCACCGAGCACCACCGGCACGGGCAAGACCTTCTTCGGTCACCCCGGCGCGCTGGCCAACCTGTTCAGCGTCGAGATGTGGGAACGCTTCTCCTTCTACGGCATGCAGGCACTGCTGGCTACTACATGTACTTCTCGGCCACCGAGGGCGGCCTGGGCATGGAGCAGGGCCTGGCGCTGTCGCTGGTGGGCGCCTACGGTGGCGCGGTCTACCTGAGCACCATCCTGGGGGCCTGGGTCTCGGACCGCCTGCTCGGCCCGGAACGGGTGCTGTTCATCTCCGCGATCGTGATCATGGGCGGTCACCTGGCCCTGGCGCTGCTGCCCGGGTGGTGGGCCTGGCCATCGGCCTGGTGATGGTGGCCGTGGGCTCGGGCGGGCTGAAGGCCAACGCCACCGCCCTGGTCGGCTCGCTGTACTCCAAGGAGGACCCGAAGGCCGACGCCGGCTTCTCGATCTTCTACATGGGCGTAAACATCGGCGGGCTGGTCGGCCCGCTGCTGACCGGGCTGCTGCACAAGCACTTCGGCTTCCACGTGGCTTCGGCGCCGCCGCGGTGGGCATGGCCCTGGGCCTGGTCATCTACGGGTTCGGACGCAAGAACCTGCCCGAGTCGGTGCGCCAGGTCGCAACCCGCTGCCGACCGCTGAGCGCAAGCGCTACCTGCTGATCTTCGCCGCCGTGCTGGTGGTCATCGTGCTGGCCTTCACGCTGAAGATCGTCACCCCCGAGAACCTGGCCTCGACCATCGCCTACGTGGTGATCGCCGCCAGCATCATCTACTTCGTGCTGATCCTGCGCAGCCCCCGTGGATGCGACCGAACGCAAGCACGTGTACGCGTTCATCCCGTTCTACATCGCCTCCGCCGCGTTCTGGGCGCTGTTCCAGCAGCAGTTCACCTTCATCGCCGCGTACTCGGCCGAACGCCTGGACCGCCACCTGTTCGGCTGGGAAATGCCGGCCAGCTGGTGCAGTCCATCAACCCGGTGTTCATCGTGCTGCTGGCCGGGGTGTTCGCCACCATGTGGACGAAGCTCGGTTCCCGCCAGCCGCGCACCAGCGTGAAGTTCGGCCTGTCGCTGGTCGTGGTGGGCATCGCCTTCTTGTGCTTCATCCCGCTGAACTCGCTGGCCAAGACCCCGCTGCTGGCCTGGTGGGGATCCTGCTGCTGTGCACCATCGCCGAGCTGCTGCTCTCCCCGATCGGCCAGGCGGTGACCACCAAGCTGGCCCCGGCCGCGTTCGGCACCCAGATGATCGCCCTGTTCTTCCTCTCGGTCTCGCTGGGCACCACCCTGTCCGGCGTGCTGGCCGGGTACTACACCGAGGGCAATGAGGTCGCCTACTTCCTGTGGCTGGGCGGCACCGCGGTGGTGCTGGGCCTGGCGATGTTCGCCGCCACCCCGGCGCTGAAGAAGCTGATGGGCACCGTGCACTAGCAGGTCCCCGCACACGCCAATGGCCTGGTCCCCACGCGGGGGCCAGGCCATTGGCGTGTTTGCGCGCCCTTAGGCGTAGTCGGAGTACATGCTCTGGTTCAGGTCGGTGTAGAACGAGGCGGAGAAGAAGAACACGAAGATGATGAACGCGTAGCACAGCAGCGCCAGCACCAGCCCCACCCAGGAGGTGATCAGCCCGGCCAGGGCCATCCCGCGCCCGGCCGGCTCGCGCCGGTACCCCAGGTGGCCGGTGATCACCCCGGCCAGGGGGATGAAGATGATGACCAGGAATCCAAGCAGGGACAGGATTCCCAGGACCAGGGAGGCCACCGAGAGCCCGGTGGGCTGCGGCGGGGGCACATAGGTGTTCTGGGGGTACGGGTGGTAGCTCATCGCCTCCATCCTATAAACGGCCGGGAACCAGGGAAACCGGCGCGGCGCGCACGGCCAACCCCGATAGGATGCCTAGTAGCAGACTCTTGACCTGGCAGACAAAGGATGGGCATGGCACACGAACGCGCGGGACAGCCGGCACGCGAAGAAGACCTGATCGACCTGCAGGAGGTCCTGGACGCCTACTTCAGCCGCGTTCCCGATCCGCAGCAGGCCGGGCAGCGGGTCTCCTTCGGCACCTCCGGGCACCGCGGCAGCTCGCTGAACGGCTCCTTCAACGAGGCGCACATCGCCGCGATCACCCAGGCGGTGGTGGACTACCGCGTCTCGGCCGGGATCACCGGTCCCATGTACGTGGGCAAGGACAGCCACGCCCTGTCCGAACCGGC
>NZ_BAXF01000299.1:0-2685 GCF_001310435.1 Arthrobacter sp. JCM 19049
GGGCACGGGGTGGGTTACATCTACTCCCACGACGCCCCGCATTCGATCGCCACCCAGCAGTACGCCCCGATGACTTGGCCGGGTGAATTACTACACGCCCACCGCCAACGGCGCGGAGAAGTCGATCGCCGACCGGCTGGCCCGGCTGCGGGCGATCATCCGCGGCAAGCGCTGAACCGGCCCGGAGCCCACCGAACCCCGCATCCACAGTCCAACCGCGGCCCGACCGCGCTCGGATGCGAGCTTGCTTACACCCCGCCGGCCCGATCCGCCGCGATGCCCACGGGCCGGGGTGAAGGGTGTAAACTTGATCCTTGGCTGGCAAGCCGCGCCCTCGGGCGTGGTTGCAGTGCTCACCGGGATGCGACGCCCCACCACTCTCCACCCTGGAGGCCAGTTACCATCCGTCGCTAAACAGAAGAGGACACATTTATGGCTAACGCCCGTGCCCGCCGTACCGTGCGCCTGTCGCGCGCACTTGGCATTGCACTGACCCCGAAGGCTGAGAAGTACATGGAGCGCCGTCCGTACGGCCCCGGTCAGCATGGTCGTGCCCGCAAGAAGCAGGACAGCGACTACGCAGTGCGTCTGCGCGAGAAGCAGCGTCTGCGCGCCCAGTACGGCATCCGCGAGGTCCAGATGCTCAACGCCTTCAAGGAAGCCAAGCGCCTTGGCGGGGAGACCGGCGGCAACCTGCTGGCCCTGCTCGAGTCCCGCCTGGACGCCTGGTGCTGCGTGCCGGCTTCGCCCGCACCATCCAGCAGGCCCGCCAGCTGGTCGTGCACCGCCACATCATGGTCAACGGCCAGCGTGTGGACCGCCCCTCGTTCAAGGTGAAGCCGGGTCAGGTGATCCACGTTCACGAGAAGAGCGAGAAGATGGTTCCGTTCCAGATGGCCGCCGCTGGCGAGCACGCACAGGTGCTGCCGGCCGTTCCGGGCTACCTGGACGTGAAGCTGGAATCGCTGCAGGCCACCTACGTGCGCCTGCCCGAGCGCTCGGAGATCCCGGTGACCTGCGAAGAGAACCTCGTGGTCGAGTACTACGCACGCTAGGCCACCCGCCACGCGTGCGCCGATGGCCCGCAACCGTCCACGGTTGCGGGCCATCGGTCCTTAACTACCTGTTCGGCCAATCGGTTCGATAAGGTGGACTGGCACCGAAGAACAACAGCAGAAGAGGAAGCTCATGTCGGGTTCGGATATTGCAGGTCTCATCGCCGCCGGCGTCTTCGCCATCCTGGTGGCGTTGCTGGCGGTCCCCATCATCAAGTTGGGAAAGGTTTTCGATGAGCTGCGCGACTCGATCAAGGACCTGTCCGACGGCACCACCCCGCTGATCGGGGAAGTGGCCAACACCGTGGCCACCACGAACGACCAGCTGAAGAAGGTCGACGCGATCACCTCCAACGTTTCGGACGCCACCGCGAACGCCTCGGCGCTGTCCTCGCTGGCGGCCGCCACCCTGGGCAAGCCGCTGATCAAGGTCGCCGCCTTCACCTCCGGGGTGAAGGCCGCGATGAACACCAAGCCGCGCGGCACCGGCCGCCGCAGCCGTTAGGAGTCAGGCATGAAGAAGCTGATGTGGGTCGCCATTGGTGTCGGCGTGGGCATCCTGGCCACCCGGAAGTACACCGACATCTCCTCCGGCAGCGCGCTGAACCGGCAGGTGGGCAAGTACGCCGACAACATCGCGGATGTGGCCGCCGCCTTCCGTGAGGGCATGCACAGCCGCGAACAGGAACTGCGCTCCGCGTTGGGCGTGGAAGAGAACACTATGAAGGGATCGTCCTCAGCACGATGAAAACGCAGGAAATTGCCCGCCGCTGGATCGACTTTTTCGTTTCGAAGGGTCACACCGCGGTTCCCAGCGCCTCGCTGGTCTCCACCGACCCGTCACTGCTGTTCACGGTGGCCGGCATGGTCCCGTTCATCCCCTACCTGACCGCCGTGGAGGAACCGCCCTACAGCCGGGCCACTTCCGTGCAGAAGTGCATCCGCACCGCGGACATCGAAGAGGTCGGCAAGACCGTGCGCCACGGCACCTTCTTCCAGATGTGCGGCAACTTCTCCTTCGGGGACTACTTCAAGGAAGAGGCGATCACCTTCGCCTGGGAGCTGCTGACCAACCCGGTCGCCGAGGGCGGCTACGGGCTGGACCCGCAGCGGCTGTGGGTCACCGTCTACGAGGACGGCGAGGAGCGCGACGAGGAAGCCCGGCGCATCTGGGAAGAGAAGATCGGCCTGCCGCCCGAGCGGGTCGTGGGCACCGGCAAGGAAGACAACTACTGGAACACCGGCCAGCCCGGCCCCGGCGGCCCCTGCTCGGAGATCTACTACGACCGCGGCCCCGAATACGGCATGGAGGGCGGCCCGGCGGTCGACGAGACCCGCTACATCGAGATCTGGAACCTGGTGTTCATGCAGTACCGGCTTTCGGCGGTGCGCTCGAAGACCGACTTCGACGTGGCCGGTGAGCTGCCCAAGCGCAACATCGACACCGGGCTGGGCCTGGAGCGCCTGGCGATGATCCTGCAGGGCGTGGAGAACATGTACGAGACCGACCAGGTGCGCCCGGTGCTGGACCGCGCCGCCGCCCTGGCCCAGGTGCGCTACACCTCCACCGAGGACCCGGCGGACCCGAACCACGCCAACGACGTGCGCCTGCGCATGATCGCCGACCACA
>NZ_BAXF01000300.1:0-2687 GCF_001310435.1 Arthrobacter sp. JCM 19049
GTGGGGCTTCAGCCGGCCGCCACACGACTACACGATACGCATCCTGAGTGTCTGGCCACATTTCCCCCGCTTTCAAGCCACGGGCTTTTCACGTCGCCTAGACTTGAATGAGCGCGACGCGTGCAGCGTCGCAAAGATACTAAATAGTGAAGTGACTCGACGTGCGAGCACGAAGGTTGCGGTGTTGGAATAGGGCCGCTGAGAGGAAAACTTTTCATGTCTAACGAATCCCATCGCAACTCGGGCAACGACCGAGGAAATTTCCGAAAGAATCATTCGGGACGAAACCAAGAGCATCGCGGCGGCTTCCGCCGCGATGGCGACCAGCGCAAGGACAACCGTCGAGGCGAAGACCGCCGTGACGGTTTCCGGCGAGATGATAGTGATCGCGGTGGCTACCGCGGCCAGCGAGACTCTAATCGCGGAGACTTCCGCCGTAACGATGACAACCGCGGTGGTTATCGCGGCGATCGTGACCGCAACCGCGGGGATTTCCGCCGTAATGATGACAATCGCGGTGGTTACCGCGGGGATCGTGACCGTTCTGATTTCCGTCGCGATGGCGACAAGCGCGACAATTTCCGCCGCAATGATGACAACCGTGGTGGCTTCCGCGGGGATCGTGACCGTTCTGATTTCCGTCGCGATGGCGACAAGCGCGACAATTTCCGCCGTAACGACGACAACCGCGGCGGTTACCGCGGGGACCGTGACCGCAACCGCGGGGACTTCCGCCGTACCGACGAGAACCGTGGCGGTTTCGGCGGAGACCGCGATCACAATCGTGGAGGGTTCCGGCGTAATGATGATAACCGTGGTGGCTTCCGTGGGGACCGTGAGCGTTCTGATTTCCGCCGCAATGACGACAACCGTGGTGGCTTCCGTGGGGACCGTGAGCGTTCTGATTTCCGCCGCAATGACGACAACCGCGGTGGCTTCCGCGGGGACCGTGAGCGTTCTGATTTCCGTCGCGATGGCGACAAGCGCGACAATTTCCGCCGCAATGACGACAACCGCGGCGGTTTCCGCGGGGACCGTGAGCGTTCTGATTTCCGTCGCGATGGCGACAAGCGCGATAACTTCCGCCGCAACGACGACAACCGCGGCCAGTTCCGCAAGGGTGACGAGCGCGGGCGGGAGACCTCCCGTGGCCGCTCCGAGGGTGGGGCGCCCAAGGGCAAATTCCAGGATGACGAGCGCGGCGTTCGCAAGCACAACCCGGGCGATCTGCGCATCTCCAACCGTCCGGACCGCACTGCCTCTCCGGACATTGACGAGGACGTGACGGGCAAGGAGTTGGATCGCGTGGCTCGCGCCCAGCTGCGCTACCTGGAGGAACGCAGCCAGAGCTGGGTTGCCAAGCACCTGGTCATGGCCGGACGTCTGCTTGAGGTCGATCCCGAGCTGGCCTATGAGCACACCCTGGCGGCTTCCCGCCGTGGCGGTCGCGTGGCCGTGGTGCGCGAGGCGGTGGGGATCGCCGCCTACCATGCCGGCAAGTATGCCGATGCCCTGCGCGAACTGCGCACGCACCGCCGGATCAGCGGCTCGGACTACAACCTGCCGCTGATTGCCGACTCGCTGCGCGGTCTGGGCCGGGCGGAGAAGGCCATTGAAATGGCGCACGACGAGGAGTTCGCCGAGCTGGACACCGCGGTCAAGGTGGAGTTGCACATCGTCGCCGCCGGTGCCTACGCCGACCTGGGGAAGATTGACGCCGCGCTGGCCGAGCTGGAGGCGCTGCCGCAGCTGGACTTCAACCGTGCCTTCAAGTTCACCCCGCGCCTTTTCAGCGCCTACGCCGACCTGCTGCAGGAAGCCGGCCGGACCGAAGAGGCCAAGCGCTGGCGCGCGCAGATCGCCGTGGCGGAGCGGGCGCTGGGCGTTGAGGAGGACAGCGACGATTCGTTCATCTACGACCTGGCACCGGAAATGGATGAGGAAGAGGCCCATCCGCGGGCCAAGGACCTGATCGAGCCGGGCGCTGACGCAGAAGCCGAGGAATCCGGCTCCGATTCGGACGTCGTCGCCCAGATGGACGCTTCCAACGAGGATGACGAAACCGTGCAGGAGCACGCCGCGACCGGTATCGACGAGGAGGATGACCTGTCCGAGGTGTCCTTCGATGACGCGCAGGCCGAGGACGATGACGCGCAGGAACGCACCATCCACGCCGATGGGGACGAGAATCCAGCGCAGGACAAGTAGCGCTTCAGCGCACTAGGAGGGAACTGGCCAGATGCTGATTTCGGGTTTTGACTCGGTCCTGTCCGACCTGGATGGGGTGGTGTACGCCGGGGCTGAGGCCGTGACCGGCGCCGTGGAGTCGCTGAACGCGTTGGCGGAGGTGGAGGTCCCGCTGGCCTTCATCACCAACAACGCGGGGCGCTCCCCAATGGCCGTGGCGGCACACCTGCGCCAGCTTGGCGTGAAGACGTCTGCGGAGCACGTATTCGGTTCGGCCGATGCCGGCGCGGAGCTGCTGGCCCAGAAACTGAACCCGGGCAGCAAGGTGCTGGTGGTCGGTTCCCCCTACCTGCGTGAGTGCGTGGCTGTGCGCGGCATGGAAGTGGTGGAGTCCCACCAGGACAAGCCGGCCGGAGTGATCCAGGGGTTCTACCCCGAGGTTTCGTGGACCGACCTGGCCGAGGCCAGCTATGCGATCGCCCGCGGGGCGACGTGGGTGG
>NZ_BAXF01000301.1:0-2677 GCF_001310435.1 Arthrobacter sp. JCM 19049
CCGAAGCGTTCGATGGCTCGTTCGGAGACGACCAGGATCGCCGAGGCGCCGTCGTTCAGGGAGGAGGCGTTGCCGGCGGTGACCACGCTGCCGCCCTTGACCACCGGACGCAGCCCGGCCAGCGCGTCCAGGGAGGTTTCGGGGCGGGGCCCTTCGTCGGTGTCCACCACGTGTTCGCCCTTGCGGGTCTTGACGCTCACCGGCACGATTTCCTCGGCAAAGCGCCCGGCCTGGATCGCGGCGATCGCCTTCTGGTGGGACTGGTAGGCGAATTCGTCGCAGTCCTCGCGGGAGATGTTGTAGACCCGGGCCACTTCCTCGGCCGTCTCGGGCATGGAGTACGTGGCCTTGCCCTCGCGGGCCAGTTCCCCGGAGAGGAACCGCGGGTTGGTAAAGCGCCAGCCGATGGAGGTGTCGAAGGTGGCGCCGGGCTTGGCGAAGGCCTTGGTCGGCTTTTCCATCACCCACGGGGCGCGGGACATTGATTCCACCCCGCCGGCGACGACGATGTCCGCCGCACCGGCCTTGATCATGTGGCTGGCCATGGTGATGGCGCTCATCCCCGAGGCGCACAGCCGATTGACGGTGATGCCCGGTACGGTGTCCGGGTACCCGGCCAGCAGCCAGGCCATGCGGGCCACGTTGCGGTTTTCCTCCCCGGCACCGTTGGCGTTGCCGTAGATGACCTCATCCACGGCCGAGGGGTCGATCCCGGCCTGTTCGATGACGCTGCGAATCGTCAGCGCCGCCATGTCATCCGGACGCACCGAACTCAGCGCCCCTCCGTAGCGGCCCACGGGCGTGCGCGCGCCACCGACCAAAAATGCCTCGGTCATGAAAACTCCTTTGTCTGCTGGCCCGATGCGCCCCGCCCGCCGTGCGGGCCGGACGCTGGGAATGCCGGACCGGACAGGGGCGGGAAACGCCCCTGAATACTTACCGACCATTCGTTCACTATTAGAATCCCATTGTGCCAATGTGGTGGTCAAGAACGCGAATGTGAACCAAGCAACAGTATAGGGCTAGTTAGTGAGGTCAGACGGGGTTTATCCGAATCCACAGGCAAAGAATTCCATGTCAAAGCTTGATATCTTCCGCAATGCCAAGTAGTCTCTTCTGCTTGACCGACTCTGGACCTGATTCCAGATCGTGGACCGTTACCAAGGCCGTGCCGCGGGCACCGGTTTTGGGCATCCGGTCGACGGAAAGCTGAACGACGACGGAGCAGTAATGCCACCGGTAAGCAGCCAACCAGATAACTCCGATAATTCACCACATTTCACTCCCGATCTGGACCTGGACATTGGCCCAGACATGAACACTGCCGCCGGGCGCAGCGAAATCCGCAAGGCCACGGCCGCATCGGCGATGGGTAACCTGACCGAGTGGTTCGACTACGGCATCTACGCCGTGGCGGTCACCTACATTACTGCCCACTTCTTCCCCTCCGAGGGCGGCACCCTGATGGCCCTGGCCACCTTCGCCCTCTCCTTCCTCGTGCGCCCGCTGGGCGGACTGGTGTGGGGCCCGCTGGGCGACAAGCTGGGCCGCAAGAAAATCCTGGCCCTGACCATCCTGATGATGTCCGGGGCAACCTTCCTGATCGGTGCGCTGCCGACCTTCCAGCAGGTGGGCGTGCTGGCGCCGGTCCTGCTGGTGCTGCTGCGCATGATCCAGGGATTCTCCACCGGCGGCGAGTATGGCGGGGCGGCGACCTTCATGGCCGAATATGCCCCGGACCGCAAGCGCGGCTTCTTCGGCTCCTTCCTGGAATTCGGCACCCTGGGCGGCTTCGCCCTGGGTACTGCCGTGATGCTGGGCATGCAGCTGCTGCTGTCCGAGGACGCCATGATGGCCTGGGGCTGGCGCATCCCGTTCTTCCTGGCCCTGCCCATGGGCCTGGTCGGGCTGTACCTGCGTAACAAGATCGAGGACACCCCGGTATTCCAGGAGTTGGAGGAGGCCGGCGAGGTCGAGCAGGGCAGCTCGCTGAAGGAACTGGTCAGCGAGTACTGGCGCCCCATGCTGGTGATGACCGGCCTGGTCATCGCGCTGAACGTGGTCAACTACACCCTGCTGACCTACATGCCCACCTACCTGGAACAGCAGCTGGGGCTGAGCTCCAACGCCTCGCTGGCGGTCATCCTGATCGGTGAGGTCGCCATGATGGGCGTGATCCCGTTTGCCGGTTCCCTTTCCGACAAGGTGGGCCGCAAGCCGATGTGGTACACCTCGGTGATTGGCCTGTTCGTGTTGGCCCTGCCGATGTTCTGGCTGATGGGCCAAAGCTTCGCCTGGGCGATCGTGGCCTTCGCCGTGCTGGGCCTGCTCTACATCCCGCAGCTGGCCACCATCACCGCCACCTTCCCGGCGATGTTCCCCTCCCAGGTGCGCTTCGCCGGGTTCGCGATCACCTACAACGTGGCCACCGCCATCTTTGGCGGCACCGCGGCGATGGCCAACGAGGCGCTCATTGACGCCACCGGATTCCTGCTGATTCCGGCGGTGTACATGATGGCCGCCTGTCTCATCGGCATGGTCGCCATCCGCTTCATGCCCGAAACCGCCGGCGCTTCGCTGCGCGGCACCGAGATCCCCGATGCCCTGGACACCGGCATCCTGGCCCAGGTGCCGCCGCGCACCGAAACCCAGGCCTAGGCGCCCACCGGGCCTCCGG
>NZ_BAXF01000302.1:0-2657 GCF_001310435.1 Arthrobacter sp. JCM 19049
GATGGCGGTGGCCACCAGCCACAGCACCACCAGCGCCCCGCCCAGCCGTCGGCCCAGCCACCGCAGCGTACCCATCATCGGTTGCCCGGTGGACCCTAGCGGTCCAGGAACACGTCGTAGTACACCGGGGTGGAGACCGCGGTGGTCGCGCCCATGCCCTTGACGTCCTTGCCGTAGAGGAAGTGGTTCTGCTGGTCGTACAGCGGCAGCACGTAGTAGCCGCCCAGGATCAGCTCCTGGGCCTTGCGGTACTTCTCGGCGCGTTCGGCCTCATCCTCGGTCTGCTCCGCCTCGGTCAGCAGCTGGTCGATCTGCGGGTCCTTGAGCTGGGCGTTGTTCGCGAAGTAGCCCGAGGGGGCCGGCACGGTGGAGTCCGAATGGTAGAGGATGCGCAGCACGCTGGCCCGACCTTCGTGTACGGCGCGGAGACCAGGTTGTACTCGTGCTTGGCCAGTGCCCCGTACCAGCTGGAAAGGTCCAGCAGGTTGATCTTCACTTCGATTCCGACCTTCTTCGCCGAGGCTGGATCTGTTCGAACAGTGACTGTTCGGCCGGCACCGACTGGTTGGTGGACACCGGGAAGCTGACGCTCAGCCGCTTGCCGTCCTTCACCCGGTAGCCCTCGGCGTCACGTTGGTTCCAGCCGGCCTCGTCCAGCAGCTGCTCGGCCTTGGCCACGTCCGGGGCGAAGAGCGCTTCCTGGGAGATGCCCAGCGGCTCCACGGAGGAGAGCAGCGAGTAGCTGCGCGGGGCGGTGCCGAAGAACAGGGCGTCGATGCCCGCGTTCACATCCAGCGCGCGGATGAACGCCTCGCGCACCTTGATGTCGTCAAACGGGGCCTTGGCGCTGTTCAGCTCAATGCGGTTTGAGGCGCCCGGGCGCGGGGCGTCCAGGTGCCCCAGCCCGGCGCCCTCGGCCGAGGAGATGGTGTCCGGCTGGGCGTTGTCGATCACGTCGACCTCACCGGAGGACAGGGCCGCGTAGCGGGTGGCGGCCTCCGGGATGAAGCGCCAGGTGATCCCGTCCAGGTAGGCGCCCTGCTGTTCGCGCCCCTGCTGGGGAGCCGGGGAGACATAGTCCTCGTTGCGCACCAGGTGCACCGCGTCCTGGCGGTCCCAGGAATCGACCTTGAACGGGCCGGTGCCCACCGGGGAGGCGCAGTTCGCGGACTGCTCGCGCTCCAGCGCCTTCGGGGACTGGATGGCGGTCCACGGCATGGACAGCGACTCCAGCAGCGCGTTGTCCGGGGTGGACAGGTGCAGTTCGGCGGTGCGCTCGTCCACCAGCTTGATCTGGCCGACCTTGCCCACCGCCAGGTACCCGGTGGAGGAGGCGGTGTCCGGGTCCTGCAGGTGCTCGATGTTGGCCTTGACCGCCTCGGCGCCCAGCTTCGTGCCGTCGTGGAAGGTGATGCCGTCACGCACGGTGATGGTGCGCACCAGCCGTCCTCGGACACCTTCGTGGACTCGGCCAGCCACGGCACGATCTGGCCGTTCGCGTCCTTGGTGAACAGCGTCTCCAGGTACTGCGAGGCCACCAGCGCCTGCGGGTAGTTGCCGCCCACGTGCGGGTCCAGGCAGGTTGGTTCGGCGTCCCCGGAGGCGTAGATCAGTGTGCCGCCGGTGACCGGGTCCGCCGATTCGCCCTGCGGGGAGGGGCTGGTGGGGCTGGAACATCCGGCCAGCACGGCCAGGCTCAACGGGATGGACAGCGCGCCAAGGGCCAGGCGCCGGGAACGGGCGGTGCGTTGCTTCAAGGGGAAAATACCTCGTGGGGCGAAAAATGATGGATAGTCCTGGGTTCCACAATAGCCACCCGGGCCCGGGCCGGGCATGTCGGGTATTCCAGATCACACCCGGCATGCCCGCGCGCCTACTTCTGGCTGGCCACGGTCATCCGGCGGTTCTCATGGGCTGGGTTTTCCAGCTCATCGAGGATCGCCACCGCGAAGTCCTGGGTGGAGACGAAGTCCCCGGCCGGAGAATCGGTGCCCAGGCTGTAGCTGCCGGTGCGGCGGCCGGAGGCGATTTCCGGGGCCGGGGCGGCCACCGTCCAGGTGATCCCGGAAACGGAGGTGAACATGTCATAGACCTGCGCGCTGGTCTCGGCCTCGGTCTTGTAGGCGTCGGGGAAGTCCGGGGTCTGCAGCAGACGCACCCCGTCAACCTCGGTTGCCCCGGCGCCGCCGACCACCAGCAGGCGGGCCGGGACCAGGGTTTCGGTGATTTCCTCGAAGGCATCCAGGTACTCCTGGTGGTCCCCTCCGGTGCGTGATGGGGGCACCGCGATGACCACTGCGTCATGGCTCTTGCCCAGTTCGCGATAGGTGCCCGCATCGGAGAGCTCGGCACTCACCGCGGTGGCGCCTGAACCGAGGTTCCCGAACGGGTTACCGCGGTGACCTCGTGTCCGCGGGAGAGGGCTTCGGCGACCACCTGGCTGCCCACGGCCCCGGTGGCTCCGTACACTGCAATCTTCATTCTCGGTCCTTTCGGATTGGCGTGGGCCGCGGCCCATTCCAGATCAGATTATCCAGTGTGCCGCCAGGCGAACAACGTGCCGGTCATCAAAGGACACCGCGTCCCCGAGGGTCAGCACAGCAGCGGGCCGAGCAGCAGAACCAGGGCCGTGGCTCCCAACGCGAGGTGGCCGCGGC
>NZ_BAXF01000303.1:0-2648 GCF_001310435.1 Arthrobacter sp. JCM 19049
GCCAGCAGCACCGAAAGCGCCGGGGGACCACATCGCCCCGCCCTCAAGATCCTGTGCGCCCACCTGGCCGAGCGCCACGCCCTGCACTGCCTGGATCCCCGGGAGCTGGACGCACTGCGCGATCATTGCGATTCCCCGGACACCGCCACGGACAAGGCATCCCCGGCGGCCCCCGACTCCGCCGACGTTGCGGCCCGCTACGCGCTGGGCCGTCCCACCTTCAAGGACCCGGCCGAATTCCTGGCCGGTTGGCTGCCGCTGGACTACCACGAGGCCAAACGCCGGGTGAACGCCGCCCGGCAACTGATTGGCCGGTTCGATGACGCCGGCGTGCCGGTCGACCCCCAATTCCCGAAGCTGGCCGCGAAATTCAACGACGCCTCTCTGCCGCCCCAACCGGTCATCTCCGCGGCCGGGCGGCTGGCCACCTTGGAGCCCGTCGCCGAGGGCACCGAGCAGCCGCTGCCACCGGTGCTCACCCCGGAGGGCGCCACCGTGGAAGACGTGGCCCAGAGCCTGGTTGCCGAACCCGATCCGGCCACGCGCAGCAAGAAACTAAACCAGCTGTTCAAGCAGGCGCGGACCACCACCGAACAGCTCGATCCCGTCACGGCCACCGGCCTGTTCCGTACCGGGGCGAAGAACGGGCTGGTGAACTATGCGTTGCGGCTGTTGCCCGGCGACGCGGAACTGATCGAATCACTGATCGCCCAGGCCGATAATCCGCGCACCGATGCCGGGAACGACAGCCGTGTGCTCGATGATCCCGCGGAAGCTGGCGCACCGAGTGGATCTGCGCCGGCTCCGGACGCCGAGGATCGCCCGGATTTTGTCACTGCAGAGGAAGCGGCGCAGAGCGGTCCGATCAGCTCGGTGGCCGCCAATGTCCCACAGCGCCGGCTCAAGGCGCTGCTCGTTCCTGCGCCTGGACATTGACAAGATCCTGCGCGACCACTCGCGCCGCCAACGCAAGGCCAAGGGCAAGGCCCAAAAGCGGGCTGCATTGCCGCCACTGGTCCGGCCCCTGGTGATGGTGCACTTGACACTGGCCGAGCTGCGCGGCGAAGCCAAAACCCACGGACTGACCGCACACGGGCTGGAACTGTCGGCCACCGACCTGCGCCGAATCCTGGCCCGGGCCAGGATCATTCCGATGACGCTGGGCGGCAAGGGGGAAATTCTCGATGTGGGCCGCAGCCAGCGCGAATACCCGCTGCCCATGGCCCGGGCGATCAAGGCCCGGGACCGCGGATGCATCGTCCCGGGCTGCAAGGTGCCGGTGGAGCACTGCGAAATTCACCACATCAGGTTCTGGAAGGATGGCGGAGTTACCGCCGTGCGGTGGGCCGCGACCATGTGCACGAAGCACCACCACGATGTGCATGCCGGGCTGCTCAAAGTCATTTCCAACGGCGGGGTGCCGCAGGTGATCCTGCCCAAATTCCAGGATCCGCTGCAGCTTCCCCGCCGCAATTCCATCAACTACCGGCTCGGCGACCTGTTCCGGCCGGCGGACCCGGTCGCTCCTCCCCCATAGGGCAACCCGTTCCCCTGCCGCCGGCACTGCTGGCTGCCCGTCGAGCGCCGACGCGATGAAGGTCTTCGGCCGTGGTGCGTGGTCAGCCCGCCTGTCGGTGCGGAAGCAGATAGGGCCGCCGCCCCTCAACCCGCACGGCACTGCCGTCAATCCCGACCCCGGTCAGAGGGATGCGGTCCAGTTCCTCGCCCGGTTGCCCCTGCCACACCACCGGTTCCAGGGACACATCGCGCCGCGCCCGCCAGCTACGGTGCGCCGGTTGCGGCGCAGCACCTCCGAAACCCGATGCGGGTACAGCGCCAAACGGCCCTGCGGTGACCCAAGTGTGGAGACCGGGTCACTGTCCACCGGCACCGGGCGGCAGTCCCACCCGCTCAGCCCCACCACCTCCAGCTCGGTCCCGGCGGGAATCAGCTGGTCGTTCACGTGCTCTGCCCAGACCCACGGGTTCAGGGCGTGGCGCACAAACTCCTGCCTGCTCATGCTGTTGACAGCCTGCACCCCGTGCCGCACATTCTTCGTGGACCGGTACGAACGCGGCCAGCCAGGGATCATCGTGTTCCGGTTCGGCGGCTGCCTCAACGTTGCTTGCAGGTGCGCCGCACCTGCAGTCCTCCTCGGAGCTTCCGAGCGCGCCACCACTCCACTCAGTGCGCCCAAGTGGATCGCGCCGCCTTGTCCCCCACCGACCGGGATCCGCAGGACCAGGGGCCCGACGAACCGCTGGGCGGCGAAACGCACCAGCACCAGCAACCCCCAGAACGCGAGCCCGATCAGCCACAGGCAGCGGTTTGCAGATGTTGTATCTGGATCCGGTCCACCTGTTGCTGTGCATCGGTGAAATAGTCGAAGCCGACCCTCGCCAAGCCGTACACGAACCCGGCAACGGAGAGTTTGGCCAACCACGGGGCCACTTGTTTCCGGGCGGCGGTGTGCTGCAGCAAACTCTTCTCAACCATCACGGATTGCACTGCTTCACGTCGCCAGGTGCGCAGGCTTCTGGTGAAACGCAAGCCACTGAGCATTCCGAGCGCACCCAGCAGGCCGAAATATCCGGCGCCCAGCGCAAGGACCCGCTGTTCCAGCGGCGGCATGGCATCCAGGCCACGAG
>NZ_BAXF01000304.1:0-2648 GCF_001310435.1 Arthrobacter sp. JCM 19049
CGCGCTGGACGCCAAGGCTCCGGATGCTGTCCGGTTGTGTGCCATGGCCAAACGAATGGCCACAGATGCGGGTTTCAACGCCGCGAACAGCGCCATCCAGCTGCATGGCGGCTACGGCTACCTCAGCGAGTATGGCCTGGAGAAGATTGCCCGCGACCTGCGGGTGCACCAGATCCTGGAGGGCACCAACGAAATCATGCAGTTGATCGTGGGGCGTTCGCTGATCGAGTCCTAGACCGCACGTGGGCTGAAGCGGGGCTGGCCCCGCTTCGCGAAGGCCGTTCGAAGAGCTCCCCTGTGCCAGCATGCGCGCGTGCCGGAACCTCGTTGCCCGCAGGATTCTTGGTGCCGCCACACCCGGTTCTATAGCCAGAAGCTTGGCGACTGGAGGATGCGCTCAAGCAGTTCCTGAATTTCCTGCGCCCGATCTTCCCAATATGCGGAGCCGAGTAGGAGGTCAAACTCCGATTCTCCGGCACGTTGGGCGAACTGGTCGCGGTAATCTTCCAGTGCATTGGACAGGTCGTCGAATTGATCTTTGGTCAGGGTGAGCTGGAGGGTGGTTTTTGGCATCTGCTGATGGTCCTTTCGTCGACTTCCGCGTTGTCTGGGTTGCTCCTTCGCGTCTGATGTTGTTGGAAACCTGAAATGCCCCGCAAAGAAGCTGATCCGCTTAGAAGCCATCCGCTCATTGGTACCTCCGGCAAGCGCGGGCGGGCGCTTTGGCAAAGAACCGCTTCGCGCGGTTGCCGGAGGTTGGAATGACGCTCTAGCGAACTTCAGCTCAAGAGGCGGTATGAGCCGTGGCCGCAGCCTTGGTGCCCGAGGAAGATGGGGCTTTCGGCGAGGTAGGCGTCGACGTGTCGATTTTCTCTACGCTTCGAATCATTCCATGGAGAAATTTGGCCGCTGCGGTGCGTTCATCCGCGGTAAGGCTTTCCACCGCTTCGAGCATTCGCTGATGCATGGGACCAAGAGTTTCACGCACCTCCTGATCCGTGTGCTTGGTGGGCATGATCGCCACCGACCTGCGGTCCTCGGGGTGCACCACACGCTGTGCATAGCCGTCGCGGCACAAGCGGTCAACCAGTGCCGATACCGAGGCGTTGGAGATCTCCAGTTCGCTGGCAAAGTCCTTTTGGCGCAGTATCCGCCGGATTGATGGGCCTTGAGCAGGAAGCGCAGGGCGAGAAGATCCGTTTCGCCCATTCCCATGGAGTCCCTGGTTGCCGCCCGCATTTTGCGTTCCGCACTTCGATAGCGGCGTAGCAGGTTGAGCAGATCGATCGGCGTGGTTTCCTCGGACCCTTGCGGGTACCAGTAACCGCTGCTTTGAAGTGCGCTCATCGGGGCCTTTCTACTGGAGAGCTGGGTTCTTTAGACCTTGGGATCTACCGGCCAGTCCGTTTTTTCAATCTCCAGCTTGATACATCACAATCTTACATATAGCCTTTCTAACAGTTAGATAGGCTAAGTGTTATTTTACTATGGAACATCCCGATACACGAGGAGTGAGACATGACAACGAATCATCTTGAGCACCTGGATCACCCTCCGGCCGGGAAGGCCTGGTCACGCAAGTTGTCCGAAGTGGCCCGCTATGCCCGCTACCAGTGTGGGGGACGGGCAGACGTGCATTCCTGCCAGTGCGCAATCACCGGTGACCCGGGTCAACTGGTCATCAATTTTGCGTGCACCGCGACGGACGAGCGATACGTTGCGGATTTGGTGCAGTTCGTCAATGACGAACTTCTGCCACAGCTGGAACAAGTCATCGGCATTCAATTTGAGGTGCGGAACCTGCAATTTGCCGTTCAGGGTCAGCATCCCGCCCCCGCCGTGGCGGCAGGGCGGGCGGCCCAGGCTGGCACTGCCGAAGCGGGCTGGCTAATTGATCCCTTCTCGACCGGTGAACAGCCAATTATTGCCTCCCCGGCCCTGCACAGTGACGCAACGCAGGCACAGAAGAAGATCCTCAACTAAGCGCACTGCTTCAAACGGTGATTTGCCCGGCGGACGCGAGTCAAAAAGTGACCACAGGCGCTCCGCAACGCTGCCGTCCAGACCGCAGTGCAGTGTTTGTAGATTTCTGAAATTAGTCGTTCTTAGAGATAGGGAACCAAGACATGCCTGGTCGTATCATCAGAACACAGACTGCGCAGCGGGTAGCGCAGGTATTGGCAACAAACAAGGGCAAAGAGTATTTGGGGCTCTTCGGGTGGAAGCCGGAGTTCCCATTGTGATGACTCAGGCTCAGAATCATTGGCTGATGCCATGGGCCTGGCCTCCATCCATGGCCGGGCAGTGTTTATTGCATGATTGATCGGCACGCGGATGAATTGATGATGCTGCACCTGAGCACTCAGCAGCCGGATCTTCGGACCGTTGGTGCGATGCCCCAGGAGATGGGGATGGGTGAATTTTTCGGGAGGCTTACCCAGGTTGATGGCGCCATGACCTTCCGGGTGCCGCAGTGGAAGTACTCGGTCGTGGCGCACAAGGTACCTTCCCACGAAGTCTTTCGCGAGGTCGTGTCCCAACGGGGGTACCGCTTTGCCAGCATGCGCTAGCAGGACCGCCTCAAGCCTTGATGCTGACCCGCGCCTGCCCGGTCATCGCCCGCGGCCCCGGTCTGCTGCGTTGAGCGC
>NZ_BAXF01000305.1:0-2645 GCF_001310435.1 Arthrobacter sp. JCM 19049
GGGTCCGGGCGGCTGCCCGGGGCGCGGTCCACCGGGAAGTCCGGGACGTCCTGCCCGGTCCAGCGCTGCTGCTGCTCATCCCACCAGATGATCTTCTTGCGTTCACTCCAGGGCTTGCCTTCGGGGTCGGCCGAGGCCCGGTTGTACAGGATGCGCCGGTTCGCCGGCCAGGCCCAGCCCCACTCCGGGGCCAGCTCGTTCTGCTGGTCGCCCGGGGTGCGGTCCGCGGCATGGTTGACCCCGTCAGCGTAGACCCCGGTGTAGATCCAGCAACCTCCCGAGGTCGTGCCATCGGCGCGCATCTGGGTGTAGGTCTGAAGCGGTTCACCCGCCTGCGGCCCGCTCAGGTGCCGGCCGTTGATCTCGGCAAGCACCGCCTCCGGATCCGGCTCCTCGTTTTGCCCCGGGTAGTCCCAGGTCAGATCCAGTAGCGGCCGGTCACGTTCGTCGGTGGACCCGGCCAACTTCTCGCGGATGCGTGTGCCGAGCTGGTAGAAGAAGTCCAGTTCGCTTTGCGCCTGGCCGGGCGGGGCGATCGCCTGGTGCCGCCACTGCAACAGCCGCTGCGTCTGGGTGAAGCTGCCGGCCTTTTCCACGTGGGTGGCCGCGGGCAGGAAGAACACCTCGGTTCCGATCTCCTCGGTCTTCAGCTCGCCCGAGGCGATCTCCGGCCCGTCCTTCCACCAGGTTGCGGATTCGATCAGGCTCAAGTCGCGCACCACCAGCCACTTCAGGTGGGACATCCCCATCCGCTGCATCCGTCCGTGGGCGGAGCCGACGGCCGGGTTCTGCCCGAAGATGAAGTACCCGTCCACCTCGTCATCGAGCATGCTCATCACGGTCTGGTAGGTGCCGTGGGGTCCGTTGATGCGCGGCAGGTAGCCGTAGCCCCAGTCGTTCTCCTCGGTGGCGGCCTCGCCCCACCAGGCCTTGAGCAGGCTGACCGTGTAGGCGTCGGCGTTGGCCCAGTACCCCTTCTGGTCCGGGGAGGCGATGCTATCCAGGTATTCGTCCAGGTTCTGCAGTTCGGCGCTGGGCATCGGCAGGTACCCGGGCAGCAGGTTGAACAGGGTCGGGATGTCCGTAGAACCCTGGATGCTGGCGTGACCGCGCAGCGCCATGATCCCGCCGCCGGGCCGGCCCATGTTCCCCAGCAGCAGCTGCAGGATCGAGGAGGTGCGGATGAACTGGGCTCCCGAGGAGTGCTGGTCCATCCCACGGCATAGGCGAAGCAGGTGGTGCGGTCCCGGCCGGAATTCTCGGTGACCGAGCGGGCCAGGTATTCGAAGTCCTCGGCACTGATGCCGCAGGTTTCCGCCACCATCTGCGGGGTGTAGCGCGCATAGTGTCGCTTGAGGATCTGGAACACACTGCGCCGGTGCTGCAGCGTCGGATCCTGCTCAAATTCGGGGCGTTCCAGCGTCGGTCCCCCACTACCGTGGCTGTGCCCCACGGCGCGCTGGGAGGTGTCGGCCCCATGCTCATGGTCGTTGGAGCCGTCCTGGCCGTCCCCGTCATCGGATCCCTTGCGCTGGTAGGCCCAGGAGGACATGTCGTACTGTCCGGTGTCCGGGTCGAAACCCGAGAACAGGCCGTTCAGGTCCTCGGTGTCCTGGAACTCCTCGCTGACCAAGGTGGCGGCGTTAGTGTACGCCTGGACATACTCCTTGAACCACAGGTCGTTGCTGATCACATAGTTGATCAGTGCGCCCAGCAGCACGATGTCGGATCCGGCACGGATTGCGATGTGCTTGTCGGCCACGGCACTAGTCCGGGTGAAGCGCGGGTCAACGTGGATGACCTTCGCGCCCCGGGCCTTGGCTTCAGCCACCCACTGGTAGCCCACCGGGTGGCATTCGGCCATGTTCGAGCCTGAATTACAATGCAGTCCGCATTGGCCATGTCCTGGAGTGTTTGAGTGGCGCCTCCCCGCCCAAATGAGGTTCCCAAACTGGGAACGGTGGCGGAGTGTCAAATACGGGCCTGGTTCTCCAGCTGCACTGCGCCGGCAGCGGTAAATAGTTTCTTGATGAGGTAGTTTTCCTCATTGTCGAGGGTGGCGCCACCCAGGCCGGCGATGCCCATGGTGCGGCGCAAGGCCCGGCCCTGCTCGTCGGTGTCCTGCCAGTGGTTGCGCCGGGCTTCGAGGAAGCGTTCGGCCACCATGTCGATGGCGGTGTCCAATTCCAGTTCCTGCCAGTCGCTCGCGTAGGCAGGCCGGTAGAGGACTTGGTCTGCCGCCCGGGCGCGTTGACCAGCTGTTCGCTGGCCGAACCCTTGGGACAGAGCCGACCGCGGGAAATTGGGGAGTCGGGGTCGCCTTCAATCTGCACGACCTTCTCGTCCTTGACGAAGACCTTCTGGCCGCACCCAACGGCGCAATACGGGCAGACGCTTTGTACTACTCGATCTGCAGTGGAAGTGCGGGGGGTGATCTCTTTGGTCCGCTGGGACATGACGGCTTCGCCGCGACCGAGCGGATCGCTCGATCGGAATTGCCGTACGACCGGCCAATTCAAGAAGCTAAACCCTGACATGCGTCCACCATAACCGAGATCACAAAAATGCGGCAAGGAGCTTTGCGCTGGTGTCCAGCTTCCGGAAAGTCGTGTAGTCGTAGGTGTGGCGGCCGGCTAAAGCCCCAC
>NZ_BAXF01000306.1:0-2644 GCF_001310435.1 Arthrobacter sp. JCM 19049
TGGCTGAGCGTGCTGCTCGGTCTGCTCCTGGGGGCGCTGCACGTACTGCTGCATTTCTTTACCCCGCAGCGAAGCCTGACCAGTTTCTGGGTGCTCTGCGCGGCTGCGGCGGTGGCGATCACCGTTCTGGCGCTCGGGTACCGCCGGCTTCACCGGGTGCTGCCAGCGGGCTTCGGGCGCAGGTACTGGTTGCCCTGGCCGCCAGCCTGGTGCTGTATGCCGGGCTGCTGGCCCTGATCATGACACCGATGCCGTTGGCCGTGGTGTTGCTGCTCGGCGCCGTGGTGGCCCTGCCGCTGGCGGTGGCCGGAGGGTGGATGATCCGCCAGTGACGCAGCATCCCCGGGCCCGAATGAATGAGGACTTCACCAATCCGGTGCGGCTTTCGCTGATGGCGGCGCTGCAGCAGGTGGACGAAGTCGATTTCAGGACCCTGCGCGAAACCCTGGGGGTCTCGGACTCGGTGCTCTCCCGGCACCTGGCGGCCCTGGAGGAGAAGGGCCACCTGGTGATCCGCAAGGGTTTTGTCGGCAAGCGGCCGCGCACCTGGGCGCACCTGTCAAAAACCGGGCGGCAGAGCCTGGCCGAACATGTCCAGGCCCTGCGGGAAATCACCGGGACGCTCTAGTCCTGGGCACGCCACCAGGTGTCGGCCGGGGTGGCCGGGGTGGTGCGCTTGTGCCGGGACACCAGGTAGCGCCGTTCCAGCAGCTCGGCCGCGGCGGTGTCGATCTGCTTGCCCTCCAGGTAGTCATCGATCTGCTCGTAACGCAGGCCCAGTTCGTCCTCGTCGGTGCGCTGGGCTGATCATCGAGCAGATCCGCGGTGGGCACTTGGCCCACAGGGCCTGCGGGGAATCCAACTCGCGCAACAGCGCCTGGTTCTGCCGCTTGTTCAGGCCCGCCAGGGGAACCAGGTCGGCCCCGCCGTCACCGAACTTCGTGTAGAACCCGGTCACCGCCTCGGCAGCGTGGTCGCTGCCCAGGACCAGGAGATGACGGTCCCCGGCCAGGGCGTACTGCACAATCATGCGCATCCGGGCCTTGACGTTGCCGCGGTTGAAGTCCGAGAGCTGCTGGTACCCGGATTCGGCGATGGCCTTGTCCACCCCCATCACCGCGTCGGCGATGTTCACCGTGTAGTCCTCATCCGGGCCAATGAAGTCGATGGCCGCCTGGGCGTCCGCCGCGTCCATCTGCACCCCGTGCGGCAGCTGCACCGCAACGAAGGTGGCCTCGGTGCCCTCCGCCCGCAGTTCCTGGACCGCCAGCTGTGCCAGCTTGCCCACCAGGGTGGAGTCCACTCCGCCGGAAATGCCGATGGTGAAGCCCTTGGCGCCGGTCACCTTCAGGTAGTCCTTCAGGAAGCCGACGCGGTTCCGGATTTCCTGTGCCGGGTCGATGTGGGGCTTGACGCCCAGTTCCTTGATGATTTCAGCTTGAAGTTCGCGCATGCCTCCATCCTAGGTGCCGGCCTCGGGGGACGTCTGCGGTTCCCAGCCAAGATTGCGGGCCATCTGCTCCAGTGAGGCCACCGTGGTGGCGTACTGGTCCTCGCTCAGGTTTTCGCCGCACTGTTCGCGAATCTGGTCGACCAGTTCGCTGAGCGTGGACAGGGAGGTGCTGCCGCGTTCGGTGATCGAGAAATATTCGCCCTCGTGGGCGATCCACCCGGACTCCACCAGCTCGGCCAGGTGCTCGCTCACACTGGGCGGTTCATCGGCCGAGGCGAAATAGGGGGCCAGCGCATCGATCAGGGAGCGTTCGGTGGCGGGGTGTTGTTCGAGCATGTTCAGTACCTGCCATTGGCGCCGGGTCACGCCATGTTCATCGAGAGTCGCTGCGAAGTGCTCGTCAATCAGCGAATCAACCAATTTCAACCAGAAACCCAGTGGGCGAGTCGCGTTCATGGCATCAGCCTAAACCGGATGCCGACTAGAATCGAGGGCATGAGCAAAACCAGCGCCCGCGAGCGACTCAAAGAACTTATCCAGGAACTTGCCATCGTCAGGGGCAAGGTGACTCTCTCCTCCGGCAAGGAAGCCGACTACTACATCGATCTGCGCCGCATCACCCTGCATCATGAGGCATCAGGTTTGGTTGGCCAGGTCATGCTGGAGATGCTGGATGTGGCCAAGCTGGAATTCTCCAACGTGGGCGGGCTGACCATGGGTGCGGACCCGGTCGGCACCGCGATCATGCACAGCGCTCGCGCCGCACACCGCAACATCGACGCTTTTGTGGTGCGCAAGGCCCAGAAGTCCTATGGGATGGGCCGCCAGGTTGAAGGCCCGAGCATCGAGGGCAAGAACGTGGTCGTCCTGGAGGACACCTCCACCACCGGCGGCTCGGCATTGACCGCCGTTGAGGGCGTGCGCAAGGCCGGGGGCAACGTGGTCGCCGTCGCCGTGCTGGTTGACCGGGACACCGGGGCCAAGGAGCGCATCGAGGCTGAAGCCGAGGTGCCGTATCTGTTCGTTTACGGCAAGGACGAGCTGGGTCTCTGATCCCCGCCGGTTTCCTCCGCACATCCCGGGCCAATTGCCCATGATGTGCGGAGTCGTCGTTTAAGCGCCGGTGCATCTGCGGCGGGCCGTGCTGCTTGGCGAGCACGGTCTGCGCCGTGGCGCGCCGGAGGCGGAGCG
>NZ_BAXF01000307.1:0-2639 GCF_001310435.1 Arthrobacter sp. JCM 19049
GCGCTGTGCGCCAGCCGCGCCTTCTTGGCCTCGGCCGCCATCTCCGCCTCCGCATCGAAGTCGCCGGTGCGTTCGGCGATGAGCGAGAAGTCGAAGTCCATCTTGGAGCGGAAGGACATCAGGTAGCACACGATGGTGCTCACCGAGTAGGCCACCAGCGAGGCGCTGAGGGTGGTGTAGTCGCGCAGGAAGCCGAAGCAGAACGGCGCGGCCACCACCGCGGAGGTGATGCCGACGATTTTGCGGCCCGGATCCCGAAGAAGCCGAAGCACATCAGCCCCAGCACCACCCCGATGCCCAGCACCGCAAGCAGTTCCACCAGCAGCCCGGTGAACCCGTTGAGCGGGATGAGTTCGAAGCGCACCGGGATGAACACGGTCAGGGCGACCAGCACCGCGGTGGTGAACGCCTTGTTGGTGACCTTGCCCCAGTAGAAGCTGGCCAGCACCGGGAACACCAGGCGCCCCACAGTGCGCCGACGAAGACCAGCAGGTCCAGGATGTTCAGCTGCAGGCTGGCGAAGATGACCGCCAGCGCGGTGGCGGCAACCATCGTGATCCGCCCCACCAGCAGCATGGTCTTCGGGTTGGCCTTCGCCTTGCCGGCCACGTTCTGGCCGTACACGTCGGCCATCATGATCGAGGACAGCGCGGCCAGATCCGAGTCGGCGGTCGAGGAGAGCGCGCCGATGATCATGATGAAGAACACCGCCAGCAGCACGCCGGGCAGGTAGCTCGCCGCCATTTCCGGGATCAGGTTGTTCATGTCCCCGCCGGTGGGTTCGAAGCCCAGGTACAGGGCCAGCACACCGAGCATGCCCACGCCGATGACCATCGCACCGTAGCCGACGGTGGCGGTGATGAAAGTGGGCTTGATCAGGTCCTCACGCACCGCGAAGAGTCGCTGGGCGATGGTCTGGTTGCCGATCGCGTAGGCCAGCACCGCGGCAATGTACGGCGCGCCCTGGTTCAGGAACGCCTCGGAGGAGAAGAAGTTGGACTGCTCGGCGCTCAGGTTCGCCGCACCGGTTTCAAAGGCCGCCGGGAAGTCCGCGGCGAAGAAGATGAACGGCACCAGCACCGCAACCGCCCCGAGCATCGCCATGACCTGTACGAAGTCGGTGAGCACCGAGGCCCGGAAACCGGACCACAGCGTGTACAGCAGCACCCCGGCGGCCACGCACAGCACGCCCTGGATGAAGTTGAACGGCGAGAGCATCGAAATCAGCACGCCGCCGGCGATGAAGTTCGACATCAGGCTGATCAGCGAACCGACGACGTTGGAACCGGCCAGCATCAGCTGGCTGGAGCGGCCGTGGCGGGCATACATGACCTCGGCCAGGGTGTGGGCCCGCGGCGCGACCTTGCGAATCCGCTTGCCGAAGGGGTAGATGAACAGAATCATCAACGCGCCCCACAAGCCGTAGTGGATGGGGCCGGAGATTCCGTAGGTGTAGCCCGAGGTCGCCGAGGCATACATCGACGACGCCCAAATCCAGGTCGCGGTCATGCTGGCCGCGGAAATTCCGAATCCGATCTTGTTGCCGGCGGTCATGTAGCCGTCGGCGTTTTCTTCTTTTTTCCCGATTCGGGTGGAAATCAAGAACGTCCCGCCGTAGAAGAACAGCAGGAGCAATACAACAACAACGGCGCTGAACTGCACCATTTCGGATGATCCATGCGCCACCTCCTCAATAGACGATGATGAGAAACTGTGCCGGCCGTAAGACCTCACAATGCCGGCACATGGTCCTGCACGTCTGGTCCCGCGGGGCGTTTGCCGCGGGAAATAGTCCTAGCTGACGCGCACAAGCCTGGCCCATCAACCACTTCCCCTCTGCCAGTTTTCGTTCGGTGCTCATTCGTTGCGTTCATCCCGGGTATGGGAAGGCCAGGGGTACCCGTGACAGGGGTGCCCCTTGGCTGGTTCAGTCGCGCTTAGGTGGCGATACGACTCGCGCCGCCGGGCTTCTGCCGGCTCGCGGTCCCGGTGTGCTCCGGGCCCTGGTCGTCTTCCGGTGCCGTTTGCCATGCGGCAAGACCTTGTCGATGTGCAAGGCGGCAGCGGTGTGCAGTGCTGTGCCGGGTGCGGACCTGGTGGCTAGGGCACTGCGGCATGGGGAACGATCCTCATGCCCGATCGTTGTTACTTCCCCGTAATCCGATGGTCACGTCCATCTCTGCTGATAGATCTTAGCATGATCGCGAATATATGCGACTTCGGATCGTGGTGTGCCTCTCTTGGGCTACCCCGCGCACGTGCCAGCCAGTGCGTCGACGGGCCGCTGACCGCACGATCACCGGCGGGGTGACCGGCGGGATCCGGAACCGGTGGGCAGGAGTTCGCCGCCTGCCGCAGCCACGGCCGATGGTTGGGACGGTAGCCGTGCAGCGAGCGACAAACGCCCGAATTTTCGGGAAAAAATCGAGGCCCGGCCCTTCCCCGGCGCGCCATCCAACAGTGGGTTCCTGGCCATCCCACCACCCCGGGCCGCCGTGGTTCGCGTCTTTCGACCCGTGGCGCGGATCGGGTCCAGGCGTTGTTCTGGCGCAGTGGATCGGACCCCGAATCCCAACGTGCCGCCGTTCACGGCGAACGGGCGAACGCATAAATATACCCCCGCAGGCGCTGCCTGCGGG
>NZ_BAXF01000308.1:0-2640 GCF_001310435.1 Arthrobacter sp. JCM 19049
CCCGCGCCGCAGACCAGCACGTCCAGTGGCGTGCTGGTCTGCGGCAGCTGGTGCTCGGTCATGGCGGTGCCGGTTGGGGCTACCGGGGACTCGTGCGGGTCATCGGCGGTGTCCTAGAACATTCGGCGCCAGTTCGTCTTGGCCAGATCCAGCAGTTCGTCGCCGCGACCGGACATCACGGTCTTGATGGCGAACAGGGCGAAGCCTTGGCCTGTTCGAACTTGATGGTCGGCGGCATGCTCAGCTCCTGGCGGTCGGTGAGCACATCGAGCACCACCGGTCCGTCGTGGGCCAGCATCTGCTCGACCGCGTCGGGCAGGTCCGCCGAGTCGGTGACCCGGATGCCTTGATGCCCATGGCCTCGGCCACGGCGGCGAAGTCCGGGTTCTCCAGCGTGGTGCCGTAGGTGAGGTAGCCGGCGGCCTTCATCTCCAGCTCCACGAAGTTCAGCGAGGAGTTGTTGAACACCACGGTCTTCACGTTCAGCCCGTTCTGCTTCACGGTCAAAAGCTCACCGAGCAGCATCGTCAGCCCGCCGTCACCGGCCAGCGCGATGGACTGGCGCTTGCGGTCCACGGCCTGCGCGCCGATGGCGTGCGAGAGCGCGTTGGCCATCGATCCGTGGTTGAAGGAGCCCAGCAGCCGGCGCTTGCCGTTCATGCTCAGGTAGCGCGCCGCCCACACGGTCGGTGAGCGACGTCCGCGGTGAACACCGCGTCCTCGCTGGCCGCCTGGTCGACCAGGCGGGCCAGGTACTGCGGGTGGATCGCGTCCCCGCGCTTGGAGGGGGTGGCCAGCTCGTCCAGCTTTTCGCGGGTCTTGGCGAAGTGCTTGGTCGACTCGTCCAGGTGCTTGCGGTGCTTGGAGCGCGGCAGCACCTCGGACAGGGCCCGGGCGGTGTCCTTCACGGTGCCCACCAGCGGGATGTCCACCTTGGTGCGCCGCCCGATCTGTTCACCGCGCAGGTCCACCTGGATGGTGGTGGCCTCCTCGGGCAGGAACTGCTGGTACGGGAAGTCGGTGCCCAGCATCAGCAGCACGTCGCAGTCCTCAATGGCGCGGTAGCCCGAGGCGAAGCCGATCAGCCCGGTCAGGCCCACGTCGAACGGGTTGTCGTAGGAGATGTGGTCCTTGCCGCGCAGCGCGTGCACCACCGGGGCGGCGAGCTTGTCGGCCAGCTCCATCACCTCGGCGTGGGCGCCGGCGCTGCCGGCACCGGCCAGGATGGTGACCTTCTTGGAGCCGCCAAGCACCTGGGCGGCACGTTCGATCTCCGCCTCGCTGGGCAGCACCCGTGGTTCGGTCTTGGCGATCTTGCGCGGGGTGATGCGCGGCATGTCCTGCAGGGCCACGTCCCCGGCGATCACCAGGACCGCCACCCCGCGCTTTTCAATGGCCTCGCGCATCGCGATGTTCATGATGCGCGGCATCTGCGAGGCGTCGGAGACCTGCTCGACGTACACCGAGCATTCGCGGAACACGTCGGTGGGGTGGGTTTCCTGGAAGTAGTTGGAGCCGATTTCCTCGGTGGGGATGTGGGCGGCGATGGCCAGTACCGGCACGCGGGAGCGGTTGGCGTCGTACAGCCCGTTGATCAGGTGCAGGTTGCCCGGCCCGCAGGAGCCGACGCAGACGGCCAGCTCCCCGGTGATCTCGGCTTCGGCGGCGGCGGCGAACGCGGCGGCCTCCTCATGGCGGGTGTGCACCCATTCGATGCGCCCGTTTTCCCGCAACGCGTCGGTCAGGCCGTTGAGCGAATCGCCGGGGATCCCGTACATCCGCTTCACGCCCTGGACTTCGAGCTGGCTAATGATGTTCTGCGCGACCGTAGGCATAGTGCCTCCTCATTTTCGCCGGCGGACGATTTCCACCGTTTGCCTCACTGCTGAGCCTACGACGCATTGCGCCCAGGTGCCACGTTTGGCCACAAATCTCACACCCCCGTGTGCATAAGGCCGCATGTCACAGGTGGAACTCCTAGGTCGGATCGGGGGTGGCGGCTAGCCGGCGAAGCCGGGCCAGTAGTGGCTGTCGGGCAGGGCGCGGGCCCCGAAGATCGCCTGGCCGACCCGCACCACGCTCGCGCCCTCGGCGATGGCCAGTTCAAAGTCCCCGCTCATCCCCATGGACAGTTCATCCAGGCCCACCGTGTCAGGGGCCTGCTGGCGCAGCCGCTCACGCAGTTCGCGCAGGCGCACGAAGCAGGCGCGCACCCGTTCGGTGTCGCTGGAGAAGATCGCCAGGGTCATCAGCCCGCGCACCCGCAGCCGGTCAAAGGCCGGCAGCTGGGTGAGGAAAGGCGCGGTGTCCTCGGGCGCCAGTCCGAACTTGGATTCCTCGGCGGACGTGTTCACCTGGACGAACACATCCAGGGTCCGGTCCTCCAGTTCCAGCCGCCGCTGCAGGGCGGTGGCCTGGCGCAGGTTGTCCAGCGCCTGGAATTCGTGGGCGAAGCGGGCCACGTACTTGGCCTTGTTGGTTTGCAGGTGCCCAATGACCGAGAACTTCAGGTTCGGGATGTCGGCCAGGTTCTCCGCCTTGCGCGCGGCCTCCTGCACCTTGTTCTCCCCAGGTAGTCCATGCCCGCGCCGATCGCGATGCGCAGGCGTTCCTCCGGCACGGTCTTGGACACCGGCAGCA
>NZ_BAXF01000309.1:0-2623 GCF_001310435.1 Arthrobacter sp. JCM 19049
CTCGCGTTCGGTGGCGTTCGCGTCCTCCTGCCCGGCCAGCCAGTCCTCGAACATCTGGGTGCGGGCCATGCCCGGGGCGACGGCGTTGACCCGGATGTTGTGTTCGGCCAGTTCCACGGCCGCGGCGCGGGTCAGGGCGAGCATGGCCCCCTTGCTGGCGCTGTACAGCCCCATGGTGGGCACCCCGATGCTGGCCAGCCGGGAGGTGATGTTGATGATCGCCCCTCCCCCGGCCTCCCGCATCACCCGGCCGGCGGCCTGCAGGCAGAAGATCGCGGCGAACGTGTTGATTTCGAAGGCCTCACGGATCTCATTCTCCGGGGTGTCCAGCATCCGGTTAATGTGGTCGATGGCGGCGTTGTTCACCAGCACGTCCAGCCTCCCGGCCCGGGAGACTACCTCATCGATCAGTCGCTGCGGCGCCCCCGGTGCGGTCAGTTCGGCCTGGATGAAGAAGACCGCCTCGCCCAGTTCGGCGGCCACCTTCTGCCCGCGTTCCGCGGAGCTCCCGAGATCGCCACCCGCATCCCGTCGGCCACCAGCCGCCGGGCGATTTCCACCCCGATGCCGGAGGTTGCCCCGGTCACCAGTGCCACGCGCTGCGCTTCGCTCACGAAATCCAACTCCTTCTTGTTGCCGTGTTCTTCGTTCTGGGTATTGTCGGTGGGCCGCGCCCGGGCGCCTAGCGGCGCCCGGCCCCGACCAGGGTTTCACCCTGTTCGATGCGTTGCTTGTCATCGCTGCCCGGGATCACGTTGCCGCGCAGCGACCGCCCGGCCGTCTCGCGGAAGGTGAGCACCGAGACCAGGCCGATCACGCCGGCCCCCACCAGGTACCAGCCGGGACCAGGGAGCTGCCGGTGAGTTCGATCAGCGCCTCGTTGGCCACCGCGGCGGTGCCGCCAAAGATGGCGGTGGACAGGTTGTAGCCGATCGCGAAACCGGAGTAGCGCACCGCGGTGGGGAACAGGCCGGCAGGGTGGAGGAGATCGTGGACAGCAGCACCACCAGCAGCAGGCCCAGCACGCCGATGCCGATGATCTGCCCCACCAATCCCCCGGTCTGCATCAGCTGCACCGCCGGGACCGGCAGCAGCACGAACCCGGCGCTGGCGGTGATCAGCAGCGGCTTGCGTCCGATCCGGTCGCTGAGCGCCCCCAGCGGCACGATCAGCGCGATCATCAGCAGCTGGATGAACACCAGCGTCAGGTTGGACTCGGTGGCCCCGTGGCCCAGCGTGGCCGTGAGGTAGCTGGGCATGTAGGTGAGCACCAGGTAGAACGCCACGTTCACCAGCACGATGAACCCGAAGAGCTTGAACAGCTGGGCCGGGTAGTGCTTGAGCAGCATTCCCAGCACCTTGGTCGCCGATTCGACTTCCTCATGCTTGGCGGTGTCCTGGGTGAAGGTCTCCGGTTCCTCCAGGTGGCGGCGCATCCACAGCGCGATGCCGCCCAGCAGCAGGGTCAGCGCGAAGGCAGGCGCCACCAGCCGGCCATCATCCCGTCGGTGCCCACGATCAGAGTCAGCACGGTGCACAGGATCGCGGCGCCGCTGAAGCCGGCCAGGGTGCCGAACTCCAGGAAGGAACCGTACTTGCCCCGCTTGTCGTCCGGGGCGTGTTCGCTCATGAACACCGCCGCCCCGGCGTACTCGCCGCCGGCGGAGAAGCCTGGATCATGCGCAGCAGCACCAGCATCAGCGGGGCCAGGAAGCCGACCTGGTCAAAGGTGGGCAGCGCGGCGATGCAGGCGGTGGACACGCTGATCATCACGATGGTGAAGATCAGGATCTTGCGCCGCCCGATTCGGTCGCCCAGCGGCCCCAGCACGGTGCCGCCCAGCGGGCGCACGATGAAGGAGATCGCGAAGGTGGAGAAGGCCAGGATGCGCGGCAGCGCCCCGGCGTCCTCCCCGAAGGTGAAGAACAGCTCGGAGATGTAGACGATCAGGTATCCGTAGATGCCGTAGTCGAACCATTCGATCGCGTTGCCGATCGCCGACCCGGCCACCGACTTGCGGGCCAGTTTCTTCTCTTCGGCCGTGAAATCCGCTTCCCTGCGGATCGCCGGCAGCTGTGCTGGGCTGGACATTGTCTTCTCCTTAGTCCCACTGATGGTGATGATGGCGCAGCGCGATGAGTGCGTAGGCCCGCGCCGCGGTGCACAAGTCCTGGATGGAAACGCTTTCGTTGGGCTGGTGGGCCTGGGTGTTGATTTCCCCCCGGCCCCAGCACGAGGGTGGGCACCTGGTGGTGTTCGGCCAGGAACCCGCCCTCGCAGGAGGCGGTCCAGATCCCGGTCTCCGCGCTGGCCCCGGCATCCGCCAGCGCCTGGCAGACCCGGCGGGTGAAGGGGTGCCCGGGCTCGGTGAGGAACCCGGGCATCTGCATCTGGACTTCCCCGGTGATCTGGATCAGCTCCCGGTGGGGGATCGCAATGTCGGCGATGAGCAGGCGCAGCCGGCGCAGCAGCTGCTCCAGGATTTGCTGCGGGTCCTCCCCGGGCAGCAGCCGGCGGTCCACGCCCAGTTCGGCGGTGTCCGGCACGATCGAGGTGCCGTGCCCGGCGTGCAGGGTTCCCACATTCCAGGTCCCGCCCCCAGCACCGGGTGGCCGGTGTCGGC
>NZ_BAXF01000310.1:0-2606 GCF_001310435.1 Arthrobacter sp. JCM 19049
CGAACACCTGGCCCCGTGGATCAAACGCCGGCTGACCGGCACTTCCTCGGGCGACACCCTGCAGGCCAAGTACCCGCACTACATCACGCTGGGCACCGGGCAGTAGCCCGCGGCATTGCCCGCGCCGGGCGCATCTGTGCCGGGCGCGCGGCTGACAGCCGGTGTTGTGGGTTCCGCCACGCACCGGCTATCCTTAACGAGGAGTTCCGGGGCTGGCCCCGGGATCCACGCCGCTGACGGATGGCGGGAGAGACCCTCCCACGCCACGGAAGGGCGCCGAAGGAGCAATTCCTCCCCGGGAAACTCTCAGGCCACCGTACCGCCATCAAGAGGCAACTCTGGAAAGCAGCCGGTTTGACCGGTTCACCGAAGGTGCAAGTAGTCGCATCCGTTTGCCGGCTACGTAAAACTCTCAGGTATGACAACAGGGATGGGGAGGGAAACGACCTTCCATTGGCATGCGCCTTGACAGATCCCACGGAGTTTCCTGCACCATGACCATCACGCAGACCTCGCCATCGACGAGCAGCGAATTCGTCTCGCGCCACATCGGCCCACGTGAATCCGACATCCAGACCATGCTCGAGACCCTGGGGTACTCCAGCCTGGATGAGCTGGTCGACACCGCGGTGCCCGCGGACATCCGCCAGGGCGAGCCGCTGCACCTGCCGGCCGCACTGAGCGAGACCGAGGTGCTCGCCACCCTGCGTGGCATCGCGTCGAAGAACGTGCTCAAGACCCAGATGATCGGCCAGGGCTTCTACGACACCATCACCCCGCCGGTGATCCGCCGCAACATCGTGGAAAACCCGGCCTGGTACACCGCCTACACCCCGTACCAGCCGGAAATCTCCCAGGGCCGCCTGGAGGCGCTGCTGAACTTCCAGACCATGGTCATGGACCTCACCGGCCTGCCGATCGCCAACGCCTCGCTGCTCGATGAGTCCTCCGCCGCCGCCGAGGCGGTGCTGATGATGCGCCGGGCCAACAAGAAGAAGGCCAACGGCAAGACCGTGCTGGATTCGAACCTCTTCCCGCAGACCATCAAGGTCGTGCAGGGCCGCGCCGAGGCGCTGGCTTCGAGATCGAGATCGCCGATCTGGCGCCGGGCTGCCCGAGGGCGAGATTTCCGGGATCGTGCTGCAGCAGCCGGGCAACGACGGCGCGATCGTGGACCACCAGCAGATCATCGCCGCCGCCAAGGACGCCGGGGCGATGGTCACCGTCGTGGCCGACCTGCTGGCGCTGACCATGATCACCCCTCCGGGGGAGCAGGGCGCTGACATCGCGGTGGGCAACACCCAGCGCTTCGGGGTGCCGCTGTTCTTCGGCGGCCCGCACGCCGCCTACATGGCCGTGGGCAAGGGCATGGAGCGTTCCATGCCCGGACGCCTGGTCGGGGTGTCCACCGATGACGCCGGGCTGCCGGCCTACCGCCTGGCGCTGCAGACCCGCGAACAGCACATCCGCCGCGAGAAGGCGACCTCCAACATCTGCACCGCCCAGGCGCTGCTGGCCATCTGCGCCTCCATGTACGCGGTCTACCACGGCCCGGCCGGGCTGAAGCAGATCGCCAGCCGCACCCACAACCACGCCCGGGTGCTGGCCAGCTCGCTGATCGCCGGGGCTACACCCTGGCCGCCGACTCGTTCTTCGACACCGTGGTGGTCAACGTGCAGGACGCCTCCGCCGTGCTGGCCCAGGCCTCCTGGCCGGGATCAACCTGCGCAAGGTCAGCGACACCCAGGTGGGCGTCTCCACCGACGAAACCACCACCAGCGCGCACATCGCCGCCCTGGCCGAGGTGTTCGGCGTGCAGCTCAGCGCCCCCGAGGGCTTTGAGATCCCCGAGGCGATGGTGCGCACCAGCGACTACCTGACCCACCCGATCTTCAACACCATCACCTCCGAAACCCAGATGATGCGCTACCTGCGTCGCCTGTCGGACCGCGACCTGGCGCTGGACCGCACCATGATCCCGCTGCTCGTGCACCATGAAGCTGAACTCGGCCGCCGAGATGGAATCCATCACCTGGCCCGAATTCGCCGGCATCCACCCGTTCGTCCCGGCCGAGCAGTCCATTGGCTGGCGTGAGCTGATCGCCGACCTGGAGGGGCGGCTGACCGCGATCACCGGGTACGCCGGGGTTTCGATCCAGCCCAACGCCGGATCGCAGGGCGAGTACGCCGGGCTGCTGGCCATCAGCGGCTACCACGCCTCCCGTGGCGAGGCGCAGCGCAACGTCTGCCTGATCCCGGCCTCCGCGCACGGCACCAACGCCGCCTCCGCGGTGCTGGCCGGCATGAAGGTGGTGGTGGTCAAGACCGCCGCCGACGGCACCATCGACGCGAACGACCTGGACGCGAAGATCGAGGCCAACAAGGACGTGCTCGCCGCGATCATGATCACCTACCTCCACCCACGGGGTGTACGACACCGACGTGCGCGAGGTGTGCGACAAGGTCCACGCCGCCGGCGGCCAGGTGTACATCGACGGGGCGAACATGAACGCCTGGTGGGCCTGGCCCAGCCGGGCCAGTTCGGGGGCGACGTCTCGCACCTGAACCTGCACAAGACCTCTGCATCCCGCACGGCGGCGGCGGGC
>NZ_BAXF01000311.1:0-2608 GCF_001310435.1 Arthrobacter sp. JCM 19049
GCGCACCGGGGGTGGGCTGCTGGCGTTGACCACCGGTGCGCCGGTGGTCCCGGTCGGGCTGATCGGCACCGAAAAGCTGCAGCCGGCCGACAAGAAGGGCATCCGCCCCACCAAGTTCTCCATCCACTACGGTGAACCGTTGTACTTCGAGCAGATGGGGCGCAAGCACCCGCTGCCCGAACGGCGCCGGGCCACCGACCGGATCGTGGACGCGATCGCCGAACTAAGCGGCCAGGAGCGGGTGGAGTCCTACAACCAGCTGCCCCCGGACGCGAAGTAGCCATGGCAGATCCGGCCAGTTACCGCCCCAAGTCCTCGGACATCCCCACCCGCCCAGGGGTGTACCGCTTCCGCGACGAACACGGGCGGGTCATCTATGTGGGCAAGGCCCGGGTGCTGCGCAACCGGTTGGCTCCTACTTCGTCAACCCGGCCCGGCTGACCCCGAAAACCCATGCGATGGTGTTCACCGCCGCCAGCGTGGAATGGACCGTGGTGGCCTCCGAACTGGAGGCGCTGCAGCTGGAGTACACCTGGATCAAGGAGTACAACCCGCGCTTCAACATCGTTTTCCGGGACGACAAGTCCTACCCCTACCTGGCGGTGACGATGAACGAGAAGTTCCCGCGCGCCTGGTGATGCGCGGGGACAAGCGCAAGGGCGTGAAGTACTTCGGCCCGTTCTACCCGGCCAAGGCCATCCGCGAAACCCTGGACACCCTGCTGCGCGTCTTCCCGGTACGCAGCTGCTCACCCGGGGTCTTCAACCGCGCCCAGGCCTCCGGGCGCCCCTGCCTGCTGGGGTACATCGACAAGTGCGCCGCCCCCTGCGTCGGGCGGATCAGCGTGGAGGACCACCGCCAGCTGGCCGATGACCTGTGCACGTTCATGGGCGGGGAGGCGACCAAGTTCGTCCGCCAGCTGGAAACGAAGATGAACGAGTCCGTCGCCGAGCTGGAGTACGAGCAGGCCGCCCGCTACCGTGACGACATTGCCGCGCTGAAGCGGGTGTTTGAACGCAACGCGGTGGTGCTGGCCGAAAACACCGAGGCCGACATCTTCGGGGTGCACGAGGATGAGCTGGAAGCCGCCGTGCAGGTCTTCCACGTGCGCGACGGGCGCATCCGCTCCCAGCGCGGCTGGGTGGTGGAGAAGGTCACCGACACCACGATGGCCGAATTCGTTGAGCACCTGCTTACCCAGGTGTACGCGGACCACCCGGACCGGATCCCGCGCGAAATCCTGGTTCCCGAACTGCCCGAGGACATCAACGACCTGACCACCTGGCTCAGCGAACTGCGCGGGTCGCGGGTCTCGCTGCGCGTGGCGCGCCGCGGGGACAAGGCGGCGCTGGCCAAGACCGTGGTGGACAACGCCGAACAGGCGCTGCGGCTGCACAAGTCCAAGCGGGCCGGGGATATCTCCACCCGTTCGGCGGCGCTGCAGGAACTGCAGGAGGCGCTGGGCACCGAGGATGCGCTGCTGCGCATCGAATGCTACGACGCCTCCCACACGCAGGGCACCAACGTGGTCGCCTCCATGGTGGTGTTCGAGGACGGGCTGCCGAAGAAGAGCGAATACCGCAAGTTCGCCATCACCGGGGAAGCGGCCCGCGATGACACCGCCAGCATGTACGACTCATCCACCGCCGCTTCAGCCGGTACCTGAAGGACAAGGTGGACGCCAAGAAGTTCACCAGCGGGGTGATCGACGGCAGCGAGCCGGAAACCCGTAAGTTCGCCTACCCGCCCTCACTGGTGATCGTTGACGGCGGACCACCTCAGGTGGCCGCCGCGCAGCGGGCCCTGGACGATTTGGGGATCGATGACATTCCGGTGGTGGGATTGGCCAAGCGCCTGGAGGAGCTGTGGCTGCCCGATGACCCGTTCCCGGTGATTCTGCCGCGCGCCTCGGCGGCCCTGTACCTGGTGCAGCGCCTGCGCGACGAGGCGCACCGCTTCGCGATCACCTTCCACCGGCAGAAGCGCTCGAAGTCGATGATCGAATCCGAGCTGGACAAGATCCCCGGACTGGGCGCAGCCAAGCAGGCCGCGCTGCGCAAGCACTTCGGTTCCATGAAGAAGATCCGCGCCGCCAGCATCGAGGAGTTAACACAGGTCAAGGGCGTAGGTGAAAAGCTGGCGCAAACGATCAAAGAATCCTTGGACGGTCAGTCATCCGGCGCCGTCAACATGACGACCGGCGAAATTCTCGACTAGCCTTGAGGTATGACCGTCGAGTATGAGACAGTAAAGCCCCCCGAGTCAGAACTGGTAATCGTCACCGGCATGTCCGGAGCCGGGCGCACCACCGTCGCCCACGCCCTGGAGGACCTCGGTTGGTACGTGGTGGAGAACCTTCCCCCCGCCATGCTGGGCATGCTCACCGAACTGATGAGCCGCTCCCAGGGCGGGCTGCCCAAGCTCGCGGTGGTCATGGACGTGCGCTCCAAGGACCTGTTCCCCGAAATCCGTGAGGCGCTCTCCGCACTGACCGCCGGGGGAGTGGGCTACCGGCTGTTCTACCTGGACGCCCACGACGACGTGCTGGTCCGCCGCTTCGAGCAGGGCCGCCGCCCCCACCCGCTGCAGGCCGACGGGCGCATCCTGG
>NZ_BAXF01000312.1:0-2605 GCF_001310435.1 Arthrobacter sp. JCM 19049
CCAGCAGCGGCCAGAACAGGTAGAACTGTTCCTCAACGCCCAGCGACCAAAATGCTGCAGCGGCCCCGGCGCCTGGTCGGCGGCCAGGTAGTCGACCGAGTCGGCCGCCAGCACCCAGTTCTGCACCGAGAACGTGGAGGCGAGCGCTGGATCCCCAGCTCCTGCCATTGGGTGCGCGGCAGCAGCAGGAGGGATCCACCAACCACCGCCGCGATGACCACCAGGGCCGCGGGCAGGATCCGGCGGGCGCGGGCGGCAAAGAACGCGGGCAGGTTCACCGTGGCGGTGCGCTGCGCCTCGCGCAGCAGGTGCCCGGTAATCAAGAAGCCGGAGATCACAAAGAAGATGTCCACTCCGATGTACCCGCCGGGCAGCAGCCCCGGTTCCAGGTGGTAGGCGACCACCAGCAGCACCGCCAGGGCGCGCAGGGCCTGGATTTCGGGCCGGAAATTCTTTGCGGGCACGGAATTCGAGCTCATGGTCTTCGATCTGAGCATGCCCGGGTTAACTCCCGGTGACCAGATGATGACCAGTTGCGCGCCGCCCTGACGGCGGGAATTATGCCGCGAAGAATTCCTTGGAGACCCTGCTCAGGTACCAGGGATCGTCCACGCCGCACATTTCGCGGGCCGAATGCATCGACAGCAGGGGGATGCCCACGTCGATGGTGCGGATGCCGATCCGGGTGGCGGTCAGCGGCCCGATGGTGGAACCGCACGGCACCTGGTTGTTCGAGACGAACTCCTGGTACGGGACCTGCGCGGCCTGGCACCAGCCGGCGAAGGCCGCGGCGCCCACCGCGTCGGTGGCATAGCGCTGGTTGGCGTTGATCTTCAGCAGCGGCCCGGCGTTCAGCTGCGGACGGTTGGCCGGGTCATGGCGTTCGGGATAGTTCGGGTGCACGGCGTGTCCGGCATCGGCCGAGAGGCACACCGAGTTGGCCAGGGCCCGGGCGGTGTGTTCGGCCCCGGCCTGGAAGGAGGCCTGGATCCGGGAGATCAGTTCCTCCAGGAACGGTCCGGCGGCCCCGGAGCGGGAGGCCGAACCCAGCTCCTCGTGGTCGAACGCCGCCAGCATCGCAATGTGGTTGCCGCTGGGCTTGCGGAAGTGCTCAATCAGGGCGATCAGTCCGGCATGCACGCTGGAGAGGTTGTCCAGCCGCCCGGAGGCGAAGAAGTCCTTGCCGTGCCCGAACACTTCCCCGCGCTGGGCGGCGGCGGTGAGCACGTCATAGCCGGCGATCTGCTCGGCCTGCACCCCTGCCGCGGCGGCCAGTTCACCCAAGATGTCGGCCTCGGCCAGGTCTCCGGCCCCGAACACCGGGTTGGTGTGGGTCTGCTTGTCCAGCTTCAGGCCCTCATTGACCTGGCGGTCCAAGTGGATGGCCAGTTGCGGGATGCGCAGCAGTGGTTCGGTATGGGCCAGGTGCACCGAGCCGTCGCGCAGCACCAGCCGTCCGGCCAGCACCAGCTCGCGGTCCAGCCAGGAGTTCAGCAGTGGCCCGCCGTAGACTTCCACCCCGGCCTGCCACCAGCCGTTGGAACCGGTGGTCGGCTTCGGCTTGAGCTTGAATCCGGGGGAGTCGGTGTGCGCCCCGAGGATGTGGAAACCAGTGGTGGCCGTGGCGGCCTCGGGCTGCACCCAGGCGATGACCGCCCCGTCGCGCACCACGTAGTAGCCGCCGGCGCCCAGTTCCCAACCCTGGGTTTCATCCAGTGCGGTGAACCCGGCCGCGTCCAGACGCCGGGCGGCGGTGGCGGCGGCATGGTAGCTGGAGGGCGAGGTGGCGACATACTCGGCGAGGTCGGCAATATGGGCCATAGCAGCGGCGTGTGCCATTACTGGATGCTCACTTCCTTCATGGGGTTGCTCGGCCCGTCGGCGTTGGCGGGGCCGTCTCTAGCTTAGCCCTCCGCCGCCTGGCTCACAGCTGCTCCGGGGGCATGGGCAGGGCCGGGGCGCTTCAGCGCCCCGGCCCCTTTATCCGGCTATTGGCCCTCGTCCTGCTGCTGGGCGTCGCCGCGGGCGCTTTGCTCGGCGACCGGTTCGACAGCGTCCTGGACCTCCTGGGGATCGGTGTCATCCGGGAAGGGCTCGGTTTGCCGGTGGGCTTCGACGTGGTCCGGCTGCTTGCCCTTGACCATCCCCTCGGTCTCCTGCTTCATCTGGTCATCGAGATTTGATCCGTGTTTGGTGTTGCCGCGTTCGGCCATGACGTTCTCCTCCCTACGTGGCTGCGCCACGCTCGTGCCGGTTGGGTGCCTCACGCTAGCACCGCACCGGAGGTGACAGAAGGCATTGCGGGTGATCCCCAAGAAACGTTCAGGCTGCCGGGCCACGCCGGTGGCGCAGGACGCGTTCGTCGGCGCTGACTGGGAATCCGCACTGCACTCCCCCGCCGCAGCGGCAGCCGGGAGATGATGTGCCCATGTGGATTGGATGGATCGAGTTTGACCTGCTGCTCGGCGACGTGCACTCGCTGAAGCAGAAGCGTTCGGTGGTGCGCCCGGTCATTGCCGAGATCAAGCGGAAGTTCGAGGTTTCCGTGGTGGAAAGCTCCCACCAGCAGCTGCACCGCCGCGCCGGGGTCGGGGTGGCGGTGGCC
>NZ_BAXF01000313.1:0-2602 GCF_001310435.1 Arthrobacter sp. JCM 19049
TGCGGCTCAGCGGCAGCACGGCGGCCTTGACCGGGGCCAGGCGCGGGTCGAGCTTGAGCACGGTGCGCTTGTCCACCCCGCCTTGGTGTTCGGGGCCTCGTCCTCGGTGTACGCGTCGACCAGGAAGGCCATCATCGAACGGGTCAGCCCGAAGGACGGTTCGATCACGTACGGGGTGTAGCGCTGGCCGGTGGCCTGGTTGAAGTAGCTCAGGTCCACGCCGGAGGCTTGGTGTGCGAGGCCAGGTCGTAGTCGGTGCGGTTGGCCACGCCCATCAGCTCACCCCACTCCGAGCCGGCGAAGCCGAAGCGGTACTCGAAGTCGATGGTCGCCTCCGAGTAGTGGGCGCGTTCGTCCTCGGGCACGTCGAAGCGGCGCAGGTTCTCCTCATTGATGCCCAGGTCCAGGAACCAGTTCCAGCAGGTCTCCACCCACGCGTCGAAGTGCTCCTTGGCCTCCTCCGGGGCGGTGAAGTACTCGATCTCCATCTGCTCGAACTCACGGGTGCGGAAGATAAAGTTGCCCGGGGTGATCTCGTTGCGGAACGCCTTGCCGATCTGCCCGATGCCGAACGGCGGCTTCTTGCGGCTGGCGGTGAGCACGTTGGCGAAGTTCACGAAGATGCCCTGCGCGGTTTCCGGGCGCATGTAGTGCAGCCCAGCCTCGTTGTCCACCGGGCCCAGGTACGTTTTGACCAGGCCGGAGAACAGCTGCGGTTCGGTGAACTGGCCCTTGGTTCCGCAGTCCGGGCAGGCGATCTCGCTCATCCCGTCCTTCGGGGCGCGGCCCTTCTTGGCCTCGAACGCTCGATCAGGTGGTCCTGACGGTGGCGCTTGTGGCAGTTGGTGCACTCCACCAGCGGGTCGGTGAACGTGGCCACGTGCCCGGAGGCCTCCCAGACGGCCTTGGGCAGGATGATTGAGGAGTCCAGGCCCACCATGTCCTCGCGGCCGCGCACGAATGCCTGCCACCACTGGCGCTTGATGTTCTCCTTCAGTTCCGTGCCCAGGGGCCCGTAGTCCCATGCGGAGCGGGAACCGCCGTAGATTTCACCGGCCTGAAAGACGAAACCGCGCCGCTTGGCGAGGGAAATGACTTGATCAAGCTTGGACTGTGGCGCCATATCAACTCCATGGGTACTCACGAGGCCGCTGGTTGCGGTCCGCAGGGGGAAAAACATACCTTCCCAGCCTATCCTCCCCATCCCCGGGGCACCGCATTGAGTAGCTCACGTGAGATGTGGAACTCACCTTCCGGGCCGCGGTGCCGTCCCGCGCCGGGATGGGCGAGAATGGAGGCATGAGCAGCGAAGAGATCTTCCCCATCCAAATCCGCGACGAATCCATCCGCCTGGGCCAGCTGCTGAAGCTGGCGAACCTGGCCGAGGACGGCCTGGATGCCAAGGAGCTGATAGCCGAGGGCCTGGTCACCGTGGACGGCCAGGTGGAGACCCGGCGCGGCGCCAGCTGCGCGGGGGCGAACCGTGTGCGTGCACGGGCAGTGCGTGCAGGTGCAGCGCGCCGGTTAGCTGCGGCTACTTGGCCTGCTGCAGCACGTGGGCGCGCAGGAACGCGCTGACGTCTGCCAGCTCCTCGGCGCACACCGAGTGCTGGATCTGCGGGTAGGTGTGGTGGGTCAGCTTAGCGTGCTGCTGCACCCAGCCCATGGTGTACTCCACCTTCTGCGGGGTGATCACCGGGTCGGCCACATCCCTGCCCCAGAACAGCGGCAGCGGGTCGGCCTTGAGCTTGGCGTCGTCAAAGACCTGCGAATCCGGCGCCTGGACCACAAATCCCGAGAGGCCCACCACCGCGGTGATCGCCTCCCGCCGGTAGCGGGCCAGCGAGGTGGCCATCGCCATGCCCTGGGAGAAGCCCAGCAGGCTGAGCGAGGAATGCTGCTGCAGCTGCGGGGCCAGGAACTGCCACAGCGCCTGGACGCTGGCCTCCACCGCATCCAGCGAATAGTCGATGTCCTGGTTCAGCGGGAACCAGGAGTAGCCGGGGCCGGCGGGCAGCGGGGCGCGCACCGAAAGATAGGTGAATTCCTCGGGCAGCAGGCGCAGCAGCCCCATCAGGTCCTGTTCATTGGAGCCATAGCCGTGCAGCAGCACCAGCAGCGGGGTGCCGGCCCGCTCGGTTTCGGAACGGGAAATCAGGGCAACGGGGGCGGAAGTCATCGGGTCCATAGTGCCCACCAGCCTAGCGCAGCCCGGGATCGGCGCCCGGCTATTGACTGTAGGTGACTGACTAGTAACATACTGTGTGTGTCACAGAATCCAGACGTAGAACCAGCCGGCACCGGCAACCCCGGCGCCATCCCTGGCGCCGCTATGTGGCGCTGGGTGATTCCTTCACCGAGGGCATCGGGGACCCGGATGAGAACAACCCGGGACGCCACCGCGGCTGGGCCGACCGGCTGGCCGAACAGCTCAGCTCCAGCGTCGAGGACTTCGCCTACGCGAACCTGGCCATCCGCGGACGGCTGATCGCCCAGATCGTCGAGGAGCAGATTGACCCGGCGATCGCCCTAAAGCCCGACTTGATCAGCATCTGCGCCGGCGGCAACGACGTGCTGCGCCCCGGCGGGGACCCGGACCGGA
>NZ_BAXF01000314.1:0-2595 GCF_001310435.1 Arthrobacter sp. JCM 19049
GGCACCGGGATGACGACCCCCAGCGTGTACTGGGGTCCTCAGGCGGGACCGGGTGCGGCTGCACCGCTACCGCAGGCTTCCCAACGGCGGCAGGAAACCGACTTCTCGTACACGTCGGCCACGGTGCGGCTGGCCACCTCACGGGCCTTGTTCGCCCCGGTCAGCAGCAGCCGGTCCAGCTCGGCCGGGTCATCGAGCAGCTCCAGGGTGCGTTCGCGGATCGGGGTGAGCCGTTCGACCACCGCATCGGCCACGGCGACCTTCAGGTGCCCGTACATCTTGCCCTCGAACTCGGCGACCAGCTGCGACACCGGTCGTTCGGTGACCGCGGCCAGGATGTCCAGCAGGTTCGAGACCCCGGGCTGGTTTTCCTTGTCGTAGGCGATGACCGTGCCGGTGTCGGTGACCGCGGACTTGATCCGCTTGGCGATCAGCTTCGGCTCATCGAGCACGTTGATCAGCCGTTGGGCGACTCCGCGGACTTGGACATCTTCGCGGTGGGGTTCTGCAGATCGTAGATCCGCGCCCCCTCGGCCGGGATCTGCGCCTTGGGCACCACGAACGTCTGCCCGAAGCGGTGGTTGAAGCGCTGGGCCAGGGTGCGGGTCAGCTCCACGTGCTGGCGCTGGTCATCGCCCACCGGCACCCTTCGGGCTGGTAGAGCAGGATGTCCGCGGCCATCAGCACCGGGTAGGTGAACAGCCCGACGCTGGCGTTCTCGGTGCCGCCCTTGGCGGTCTTGTCCTTGAACTGGGTCATTCGGCTGGCCTCACCGAACCCGGTGATGCAGTTGAACACCCAGGCCAGCTGGGCGTGCTCGGGAACCTGGGACTGGACGAAGAGGGTGGACTTCTCCACGTCGATGCCCCCGGCGATGAACTGGGCGGCGGTCTTGCGGGTGCGGGCCTGCAGGTCCGCCGGGTCCTGGGCGACGGTGATCGCGTGCATGTCCGGGATGAAGAAGAACGCGTCGTACTGATCCTGGGTCTTGACCCAGTTGACCAGCGCTCCGAGGTAGTTGCCAGGTGCAGGGAGTCGCCGGAGGGCTGCATGCCCGACAGGACGCGGGGACGGGTGGTGCTCATGAGATTTCGATCCTTAGAACTGGTAGTCGACGACCAGCGGTGCGTGGTCGGAGAAACGCAGGGCGTATTCGCTGGCACGGTCACGTGGGCCTTGATCGCCTTGGCGGTCAACTCCGGGGTGGCCATGTGGTAGTCGATGCGCCAGCCGGCGTTGTTCACGAACGCTGGCCACGCCAGGACCACCAGGTGTAGGGGCCTGCTCGTCACCGGCCAGGGTCCGGGCCACGTCCATGTAGCCGATCTGCTCGCCGAAGAAGCCGTTGAAGTAGGCGATCTCCTCGTCCAGCACCCCGGCACGCTTGTTGTGGTTCGGCTTCCAGTTCTTGATGTCGCGTTCGGTGTGCACCACGTTCAGGTCGCCCACGACCAGCACATGGTCCTTGGTGGACTTCAGCACCGGCAGGTGCTCGGTCATCCGCTGCAGGAAGCGGTACTTGTCCTCCTGCTTGGGGGTGTTCAGCTCCCCGGAGTGCACGTAGGCGGAGACCACGCACAGCGTCGAGCCGTCGGCCATGGTGAAGTCCGCCTCCACCCAGCGTCCGGACTCGGCGAAGTACTCATCGCCAATGTGCTCGCGCACCGCCACCGGCTCGGCGCGGGAGAGGATCGCCACCCCGGCCCGGCCCTTGTCCTTGGCCTCGGCATGCAGGATGTGCCAGCCCTCACCCACCAGCTCGCGCACGATCTTGTCCGGTGCGCGCACTTCCTGCAGGCACAGGATGTCCACGTCGCGGGCCGCAATCCAGTCCGCCATGTTGCGGCGGTAGGCGGCACGGATGCCGTTGACGTTCACCGAGGCCACACGCACGGCGCCGGCATTCTTGTTCAGGATTTCCGAGCTGGTAGGTATCACGGTTCCACCTTACAAAAAGACAGCGCAACGCCCGGGCAGGACGCTGCGCTGTGCGGTAACAAAAACTAGTCGATGATCTCGCCGTCGATCGGCTGCTCATTGGGTTTCATCATGTCCCGGGCGTTGGCAGCGGTCATGTTGATGGTGTCCAGGGCCCGGTCGATCATGGCGCGCGACTCGGGACCGGCCTTCTCCAGCTCCTGCTGGATCACCCCGGCCTGCACCTGGACGATCTTGAAGGAGTGGTCCAGCTTCATGTCGCGCTGGCTGGTGGCCTCATCGATCACGACGGTGGAACCACCCTTGGCCCGGTCGGCCACGGCCACGGTGGCCTCACGCAGCGAGGTGTTGATCCGGTCCGCCCCACGCTTGAGCCCGAACACCAGGAACGCCGAGAGCAGCAGCCAGCCTCCGGAAATGACGACCACGAACCACCCGACGATTTGGTTCGAGTTGGCGGCGAAGATGACCGCGACCAGGAGGATGATGAGCATCACGCCCATGGAGACCGTGGACGCGTTCAGCGTCAACTTCTTCCCGCGTGATGCGTTGCTGCCTAGAGATTCCATGCCACCCATTCTCCCATCGGTTCGCGGCGGCCACCAACTTTCGGCCCGTCGCTTCGCCCACAGCGTCAGGCCCGCCGCCGGCACCGGT
>NZ_BAXF01000315.1:0-2589 GCF_001310435.1 Arthrobacter sp. JCM 19049
CACCAGGTCCTGGGGCGCGTGGTTCCACAGGGCGTGCGGCAGCTTCGCCGCCCCGCCGGTGATGCCGCGGTGGTTGTCATCCGCGTCGGTGTACACGACCCGCAGGATTTCCAGGATCGAGTTAGGGAAATCGGTGTCCCAGCCTCCGGTGCCGAATCCGACCTGGCCGAACGCCTCACGGTGCTCGAAGCCGGCTTCCTTGAAGGCCGCCGAGTTGGCGATGAAGCCGTAGAAGGTCTCCTCGTCCAGTTCACGCACCATCCGGTCCCACAGCTCCTTGATCTTCGCGGTGTCGCGGGAGATCAGGGCCTGCTGCATCCGTTCAAAGTCGGCGTCCTCGGCCAACGCCCGGCGCCAGGCGTCGGCGACCTCGTGGAAGAATGCGGGCAGCTGGTCGGGTCGTTCGGCGTAGACCTTCTCCCCTTCAGCTCGATCACCGTGGAGGGGGTGGGCCCGGCCATCGGGTTGGGGAATTCGAAGGTGTCGATGCCCAGCTTGTCGATGTAGTGGTAGAACGCCTTGCCGGTGCTCGGGAAACGCATCCCTCCCAGGTCGCAGGTGACCTCCGGGGCGGCGGCGAAGGAGGCGGTGCGCAGCCGCCCGCCGATCTGGTCGGCCTCGAAAATCACCGGCTTGAGCCCGAGCTTCATCAGCTCATACGCGGTGACCAGCCGGACAGCCCCGCACCGATCACGCTACCTCGGTGCCGTGATGTTCCCGGGGAATCTGGCCCAGCCCCTCGGCGCCGGCAGGTAGTGGTCGTAGCTGAAGGGGAAGTCGGGGTTGAGCATGCTCAGGCTCATTCGGTGTTGCTCCTTGGTCGTGCGTGAAACGTTGGGATTGAAAAGTCGTGGGCGGTCCGGCCCAAAACCTAGTCGGCCGGCCGGTTCAGGTGGGCGTCGATGTACTGCTGCTTGCTCAGCTGCCCCAGCCGGGAGTGGCGCCGGCCGTAGCCGAAGTAGATCACGATGCCCACGCACATCCACAGCCCGAAGACCAGCCAGGTCACCGGAGCCAGCTGGCTCATCAGGAACAGGCAGGCCGCGGCGCCAGGATCGGGGTGAGCGGGTAGAAGGGCACCTTAAAGGTGCGGGTGGCCAGCGGCTGCTTGCGGCGCAGGTAGATCACCGAGACGCTGACCAGCGCGAAGGCGAACAGGGTGCCGATGCTGGTGGCCTCGGCCAGCTGTCCCAGCGGGATGAAGGCGGCCGTCAGCGCCACCACGCTCCCGGTGATCACGGTGCCGGCGATCGGGGTGCCGGTGCGGGCGTTGACCCGGGAGAAGATGCCGGGCACCAGTCCGTCGCGGGACATGGACAGCAGGATGCGGGTCTGCCCGTAGAGCACGGTGAGCACCACCGAGGCGATGGCCAGCACCGAGCTGGCGGCAAAGAGCAGCACGATCCACTGCTGGCCGGTCAGTTCGTGGATGATCTGCACCAGGGCGGCCTGGGAGCCTTCGAACCACTGCCACTGCCGCGCACCGACGGCGGTGACGGCCACCAGCACGTACGCGGTGGTCACTATGACCATTGACCACAGGATTGCCCGGGGCAGGTCCCGCTTCGGGTTGCGGGCCTCCTCACCGGCGGTGGAGGCGGCGTCGAAGCCGATGTAGGAGAAGAACACGATGGAGGCTGCGCCGGTGACCCCCGCCGCGCCCATGGGCAGCAGCGGTTCAAAGTTTCCGGCGTTGAAGGCGGTGAAGGCAACGATGGAGAAGAACACCAGGATGCCGGTCTTGATGATGACCACCACGGTGTTCACCAGGGCCGATTCACGGGCACCGCGGATCAGCAGGATCGTGGCCAGCCCGACCACGATCAGGGCCGAAAGGTTCACCATTCCGCCTGGCTCGCTGGGTCCTGCCGCCAGGGCGGCAGGCAGCTCCAGGCCGAAGACGCTGAGGGTTTCGTTGACGTATTCGGCGGCGCCCACCGCCACGGCCGCCACCGAGACCGCGTACTCCAGCACCAGGCACCAGCCGCACACCCAGCGATGCCCTCGCCCAGGGTGGCGTAGGAGTAGGAGTAGCTGGACCCGGAGACCGGCACCATGCCGGCCATTTCCGCGTAGCTGACCGCCGAGAGCAGGGCGGTGACACCGGCGAGCAAGAAGGAGATGAAGACCGCCGGTCCGGCGATCGGCACCGCCTGGCCAAGGATCACCAAAATGCCGGTGCCCAGGGTCGCACCCACGGAAATCATGGTGAGCTGGAAAACGCCCAGGGTGCGCTTCAGCTGCCCGCCGCCGTTGTCGGCGTGGGCTGACTCCACCATGTGGGAAATCGACTTACGGCGTCGAAGCTGCGCCGTCAGCGTGGGGCGTGGGGACCTGGTCAAGCCGCTCGGTGTACTCATGATGTTCCTTGCGTAGCTGTTCATCCATCGCTTTCCAGACTAGGTCTGTGAGCGGCATCTCAACCCTAGCCGATTTGAACTAAACTTTGAGCACATGGGACAAAATGCACCGGACTGGTTGGATCGCGCACTGTGGCTGAAGACGCCGAGGTGCCCTGGGAAGGACTGACGGTGGCCCGCTTCCTGCGCGAAATCCGCGGCGGGGTGCGGGTCGTGGTGGAGGGCGGGG
>NZ_BAXF01000316.1:0-2567 GCF_001310435.1 Arthrobacter sp. JCM 19049
CCCACCCGGCCACGACGGCGGTGCCCCAGCTTCGCAGTGGGACGGGGCGCTGGGCCGAAGCTGGGATCTGCCAGTGTGGGGCCGCGTTGAGATTGTGATAGGCCGCCGCCGTGATTAGGCTAAACAACATGATGCGCCGCACCGTGGTGTGGTCATCGGCCCGAAGCACGACCTGAAACGAAAGAAGTGAGGATCGATGGGTATCTCAATTGCAAATGCCGCACTACGTCTGGTCAGCGGTGCGTACATCCTCAACAGCGGCATCAACAAGCTGCGCCTGGATGAGGAAAGCGCCGCCGGGCTGCAGCAGATGGCCTCCAACGGCGTGCCGCAGCTGGGCAACATGGAACCGGCAGCGTTCGGCAAGGCGGTCTCCGCCACCGAGATCTCGCTGGGCTCTGCGCTGCTGCTGCCACTGGTTCCCTCCCGCCTGGCCGGACTGGGCCTGGCCGGCTTCTCCGGAGTCATGCTCAGCATGTACCTGCGCACCCCGGGGCTGACCGAATCGGACGGCATCCGCCCCACCGCCGAGGGCGGCACCCTGGCCAAGGACGTGTGGCTGGCCGGAATCGCCGTCGCCTGATCTTCGGACGCCGCTCCTACCGGCAGCAAAAGAAGAAGAACAACAACAAGTAGGCTTTTCGGGGCCGAACCCACCGGGTGCCCCCGGCGTCGCCGATGTCCGTCCCGGCCGGGGCGGGCGCGGTTGGTTCGGGGTGGCTTAAGCAAAACCGCGGTGTTGGCAGGACCAGTTTCGGTCATGCCAACACCGCGGTTTTTGCGTCTGCGCCTAGTCCTGCTGGACCGGCTGCTTGGCCTGCTGCGGCTGCTCCGCCGGGCGGCCGCGGAAGAAGACGACCACCAGGATGGCGGCCAGGGCCACCAGCCCGGGCAGCAGCATTGCCTGCCCCAGGCCCACCGAGATCGGCTCATGCAGGAAGTCGGGCAGCACCGCGCCCGGAGTCAGCTCCCCGGAGACATCGGGCAGCGGGGCGTCCGGGCCGGCCTGGGACTGCACCTGCGCCGAGATGCGCGACTGCATCATCACCGCGATCAGCGCCGAACCAAGCACCGCACCGATCTGCCGGGTCGTGTTGTACACCCCGGAACCGGCCCCGGCGTTGGCCGGGCCCAGGTCGCGGGTGGCGGTCAGCGACAGCGACGGCCAGATCATGGCCGAACCCAGCCCCTGCAGCACCGGTGGAAGCAGCAGCACCCACAGTGGGGTGTCGGCGTGCATCAGGAACGCGTAGCTGACGATGCCCCCGCCGAACAGTGCGAAGCCCGGGATCGCGAACTTGCGCGGGTCGTGGGCGGTCACGCGCTTGCCCACCCACGGTGCGCACACGGCCGAGACGATCGCCATCGGTGACATCAGCAGCGCCGCCTGGGTGGGGCTCAGTTCGCGCACCGACTGCAGGTAGAAGATCATCGGCAGGCTCAGCGTGGTGATGGCCAGGCCCATGAAGCTGATGCCCAGGTTTGCCAGGGAGAAGTTCCGGTCGCGGAAGAGGCCCAGCGGCACCAGCGGTTCCTTGGTGGTGCGCGACTGCCACCAGATGAACGCCGCGAACAGCACCAGCCCGGCAACGATCAGGTGCACCGAGCCGATCGGCCCGATGAACGGTTCCCAGTTGGTGGAATCCCCCTCCTGGATGCCGTAGACCAGGGCGAACATGGCCGCCGCGGAGAGGATCACGCCCAGCGTGTCGAAGGTCGCGAGTGCGGCTGGAGCTTGGGCACCAGCGCATCACCAGGATGAAGGTCAGCACGCCCACCGGCAGGTTGATGAAGAAGATCCACTCCCAGCCCAGGGTGTCCACCAGCAGCCCGCCGGCGATCGGGCCCACCAGCGAGGCCACCCCGGCCACCGCACCCCACACGCCCATGGCCGCGCCACGGTGACGGTAGGGGAAGAGCCGGGTGATCATCGTCATCGACTGCGGGGACATCATCGCCGCGCCGAAGCCCTGCACGGCGCGGGCGGCAATCAGCGAGCCGATGCTGGGGGAAAGCCCGCACCAGGCCGAGGCACCGGTGAACAGCACCAGGCCAATCAGGTAGATGTTGCGCGGGCCGAAGCGGTCGCCCAGGCGCCCGGTAATCAGCAGCGGCACCGCAAAGGTGAGCAGGTAGGCGCTGTTCACCCAGATGATCGCGGTCAGATCCGCGTGCAGCGCCCCCATGATGGCCGGCATCGCCATGGACACGATCGTGGTGTCCAGCAGGATCATGAAGAAGCCGATGACCAGCGCCCATAGCGCCCGCCACGCGGCCTTGGAGTCAAATTCGGGGGAAGTCACCTGCCAAGCTTAGACCCCTGCGGCCCGGCATGCCGTTCCCTGGGCCTAGGGTGAGGGGAATTCCACGTTGCCGCAGATCCGGGTGACCACATCTCCGCCCACCCAGATGCCGGTGCCGTCGTTTTCCACGTGCAGGATCGCCGAACGCCCCACCCGGGTGCCCTGGCGGACGGTGTAGCGCTGCGGGGCCAGGGCCGCCTCGGTCAGCCACTGCCCGAATCCGGCGTTCAGCGAGCGGTGGCCGGGTCCTCCTGGATCGCCTCG
>NZ_BAXF01000317.1:0-2570 GCF_001310435.1 Arthrobacter sp. JCM 19049
CCGGTTCACCCGCAACTTCGTGGTGCAGTCCACCGCCGCCGAATGGGCGCTGGTATGGATGGCGCACACCCGGCATTTGATCTACTCCGCCGGGCTGCACACCCGCTGCAGGCAGGTCTTCTTCGTCCACGATGAGCTGGTCTTCGAGACCGAAGACGCGCTCGCCGAAGGCTTGGCCCACGCGATCCGCCAGGGCGCCGGCAGGCCGGGCAAACCCTCTTCGGGCAGCATTCCCCGGACTTCCCGGTCAGTGTGGCAACCGTCAAAAGCTACGCGGACGCCAAATAAGCGGTCCTTGGGGGCGCCTAGGCCATCTTGATTTCGCGCGCGGTATCCCAGTGCCGGGTCCAACCCAGTTCATTGAACAGGCGGTCCAGCACGATCGCGGTGAATCCCCAGATGATGCGCCCCTCATAGTCGAACGCGGGGGCGCTGAAGCGCTGCCGGCCACGGCTGACCACGGCGCTGAGCCGGTTGTGCGGGTTGAGCAGTTCGGCCACCGGGGCGCGGAACACGTCCTGGGACTCCCCCGGGTCCACCGGGTAGACCTCGCTCTCCTGCTGCCACCAGCCGATGACGGGGGTGACCAAAAATTGGTGATCGGCAGTTCGGCGTCCGACAGCTGGCCGAGCACCTGGATCCCGTCGGTGCGCACCCCGGTCTCCTCCTCGGCCTCACGCAGCGCGGCGGCTGCCGGCGAATCGTCTTCCGGGTCGATGCCGCCGCCGGGGAAGGCGATCTGCCCGGCATGGTTGCGCAATGTCGCGGCGCGGGTGACAAACAGCAGGTCCAGTTCATCGGCCGGGCTGTCATCGCGCAGCGGACCGGAATCGTGGTGCCCGAAGAGCATCAGCACCGCCGCGCGGCGGGCGGTCGGCGCGTCCACCTGCTGCATCACCCAGTCCCGGGGCATCGACTGCGGGGCCCGGCCGGGTGCGGTGCGTCTTGATGATGGCTTCCAGTTCAGTGCGTGCGCTCATGCTCCCAATCCATATCCCTGGCTGCGCAGTTCGCGGCGGGTGGCTCCTGCCCGCATCTTCTCCAGCAGGTCCTCGCGTCCCGGCGCCAGCTCATACTTAAGTAACTTGCGCGCTTGGCAGGTATTTCCTCCCCGATTCCGTAGGAGGGACACAGCTTGGCCAGCGGGCAGGCCCCGCAGGCGGGGGTGCGGGCGTGGCAGACGCGTCGGCCGTGGAACACCACGTGGTGGCTGAGCATGGTCCAGTCACGCTTTTCAAACAGCGCCCCCACCGCGTGCTCCAGTTTTACCGGGTCGGTTTCGCTGCTCCACCCAAAACGGTTGGCCAGCCTGATGAAGTGGGTGTCCACGGTGATCCCCGGGATCCCGAACGCGTTGCCCAACACCACGTTGGCGGTCTTGCGGCCCACCCCGGGCAGCTTGACCAGCTCCGCCAGTTTGCCCGGCACCTGCCCGTCATGCTGGTCCACCAAGGCGGCGGAAAGCCCCAGCAGGGATTCGGCCTTGGCCCTGAAAAACCCGGTGGGGCGGATCAGCTCCTCCAGTTCGGGCCGCTCGGCCTGGCTCATGGCCTCGGCATCCGGGTAGCGGGCGAACAGTGCCGGGGTGATGGAGTTGACCCGCACGTCGGTGGTCTGCGCGGAGAGCACCGTGGCCACCAGCAGCTCGAAGGGGTTCTCGAAATCAAGTTCCGCGACCGCGTACGGGTAGGTTTCGGCCAGGATCCGGTTCATCTTCCGCGCCCGGCGCTTCAGGGCCAGCGGAGACTCGGTGATACTTTTCATCGACACCCCCTGATCGTGTCACGGCCGGGCTGTTTTTCTGAAGATTACGCACGCTTCGGCGCAGGGCTGCGACCGTTCGGCGCACTTTTCGGGCCTCTGGCGTCCCAAATGGTGGCGCAGTTCACTTTAGCGGCCGCGAAAGGGGTAACTTGGATCACAGGAAACTTTTGTGAATGCCAAGCCGGAAGGGAAGCACACTGATGAGCGAAGCCAAGACCCTGGACAACCTCTCGAACGAGACTCGGTCCTTTGCCCCGAGTGTTGAGTTCGCCGCCAACGCCGTGGCCAACGCCGAACAGTACAAGAGCGCGGACGCGGACCGCCTGGGCTACTGGGCGGACCAGGCGCGCAAGGTGCTGACCTGGGACACCGACTTCACCGAAACCCTGGACTGGTCCGAGGCGCCGGTGGCCAAGTGGTTCGTGGGCGGGAAGCTGAACGCCGCCTACAACGCGCTGGACCGGCACGTGGAGAACGGCCTGGGCGACCGGGTTGCCATCTACTTCGAGGGCGAGCCGGGTGACACCCGCGCCTACACCTATGCGCAGCTGACCGAGGAAGTGAAGAAGGCCGCCAACGCATTTGAATCCCTGGGCGTGGCCAAGCGACCGGGTGGCGGTCTACCTGCCGATGATCCCCGAAGCGTGATCACCATGCTGGCCTGCGCCCGCATCGGCGCGATCCATTCGGTGGTCTTCGGCGGCTTCTCCGCCGACGCGCTGCGCAGCCGCATCGATGATGCGGAGGCCAAGCTGGTGGTCACCGCCGACGGCACCTGGCGCCGCGGCAAGCCCAGCCCGCTGAAG
>NZ_BAXF01000318.1:0-2555 GCF_001310435.1 Arthrobacter sp. JCM 19049
CACGGCCGAACGCGGTTCGGCCTGCTCCATCAGCTCCTGCACCAGGTCCTCATCCAGCTCCGAGCGGCACTGCCCCTCCAGTGGCCCGAATCCGCGCTCCACCAGTTCCGGTACCGGCGGGCCGGTGCGGGCCCCAAGGGTCTTGGCAATGATCTGCGCGCTTTCCTGGGCGCGGCCCAGCGGGGAGGCCAGGACACATCCCAGCCCTCATCGGCCAGCCGGGCGCCGACCGCGCGCGCCTGTTCCCGCCCGGTCGCGTTGAGCGGATGTCCGTCTGCCCCTGCAGCCTGCCTGCCAGGTTCCAGTCGGTTTGTCCGTGTCGAACCAAAGCCAGTGCACCATTCATACTTCTTGAGTCTAGCCAGTACTGCCGGTGGCGCTGAATCCCCCGGGGCGCGGATGGCCGGATGGAGCCTGTGACGCGCCGCGCAATCTTTCGACGCACAACTTGGGTCACATTCACACATGTTGAGACACTGGGGGTAACCATCCCGAGCGGCCGAGAGATCTGGTTCGATGACGCCGCAGCAACCTGCCACAGCCGGTGGATACGGTGCTACCGCCAGAAACGATGGAGCTGTCTTCGGCCATAGGGCCAGTGCAGTGAAGACAGACATTGATTCCGGGATATTGCCTTGATGGCCCTCCCGGCCAATGCCGCGGTGGGCCGGAAGACGAGCCGATAAGGAGTCACGCCACCATGGCCGACCACAAGTTTGGATTCCGCACCCGTGCCCTGCACGCCGGCGGAACCCCCGATGCCGAACACGGCGCCCGCGCGGTGCCGATCTACCAAAGCACGTCCTTCGTATTCAAGGACACCGATGACGCGGCGAACCTGTTTGCGCTGCAGAAGTACGGGAATATCTACTCCCGCATCGGCAACCCGACAGTGGCCGCCTTCGAGGAGCGCATGGCCTCCCTGGAGGGCGGGATCGGCGCGGTGGCACCGGCTCGGGCATGGCGGCGGAGTTCATCACCTTTGCCGCGCTGGCCCAGGCCGGGGACCACATTGTCGCCTCTGCGAAGCTCTACGGCGGGACCATCACCCAGCTGGATGTCTCACTGCGCCGCTTTGGCATTCAGACCACCTTCATCGACTCCAACGACCCGGCCGATTTCGAGGCCGCGATCGGGTCGAACACCAAGGCGGTGTACACCGAGGTGGTTGCCAACCTCCGGGGACATTGCCGACCTGGCCGGGCTGGCCGCGGTGGCGCACCGCCACGACATTCCGCTGGTGGTCGATTCGACGCTGACCCCGCCCTACCTGTTGCGTCCGATCGAGCACGGCGCGGACATCGTGATCCATTCGGCGACCAAGTTCATCGGCGGTCACGGCACCACCCTGGGCGGGGTGGTCATCGAATCGGGCACCTTCAACTGGGGCAACGGGAAGTTCCCCACCATGACCGAGCCGGTACCCAGCTATGGGAACGTCTCCTGGTGGGGCAACTTCGGGGAGTACGGGTTTTTGACCAAGCTGCGCAGTGAGCAGCTGCGAGATTTCGGCCCCTCCCTGCCGGCCCAGTCCGCGTTCCAGCTGCTGCAGGGCGTGGAGACCCTGGCCCAGCGGATGGACGCACACCTGGCCAACGCCCAGCAGGTGGCCCAGTGGCTGGAGGCCGATGACCGGGTCAGCTACGTGAACTATGCGGGCCTGGCCTCCCATCCCCAGCACGAGCAGGCGCGCAAGCTGCTGCCGCTGGGTGTGGGTTCGGTCTTCAGCTTCGGAATCAAGGGCGGCCGGCAGGCCGGGGCCAAGTTCATCCAGGCCCTGCAGCTGGCCAGCCACCTGGCGAACATCGGTGATGCGCGCACCCTGGTGCTGCACCCGGGGTCCACCACCCACCAGCAGCTGAGCGAGGAGCAGCTGCGGGCGGCCGGGGTGCCGCAGGACCTGATCCGCCTGTCGGTGGGCCTGGAGGATGTCGAGGACATCATCTGGGACCTGGACCAGGCACTGAGCGCCGCCCAGCAGCCGGAGCCGGAGCACCAATCGAGATGCCGTCCTATGACGCGGCGGCCTGCGCCGTGCCGGCCGGGAAGGGAGCGAACTAATGAGCACCGCACTACGCACCTGGCAGGGCCCCAGCGCCGCGCAGCGCCTCCAGATCCTGCGCGAGACCACCTCGATCGCGATCGTGGGGGCCTCGAACAAGCCCTCGCGGGCCAGCTACTTCGTGGCCACCTACCTGCTGTCCTCCTCAAACTACCGGGTGTACTTCATCAACCCGGTGGTGGACGAGATCCTGGGCCAACCGGTCTACAAGTCGCTGGCGGACCTGCCCGAGACCCCGGACCTGGTTGAGGTCTTCCGGAAGCATGATGACCTGCCGGGGTGCTGGACGAGGCCCTGGCCGTGGGGGCCAAGACCTGTGGCTGCAGCTGGGTTCCTGGCACGAGGAGGTGGCTGAGCGCGCGGAGGCCGCGGGGCTGAATGTGGTCATGGACCGCTGCGTGAAGATCGAACACGCCCGCTTCCACGGCGGGCTGCGCCTGGCCGGGTTCAACACCGGGGTGATCTCCTCCAAACGCCAGCTGCTGGCCTAGCG
>NZ_BAXF01000319.1:0-2543 GCF_001310435.1 Arthrobacter sp. JCM 19049
GGCGCCGGGTGGCCGATGGTTCGCGCATTGTTGTTGCCCTCCTGCAAAATGGGCGCTCTTATGCTCAGGTTTACCACGAAGTCGCCGCACGTTCATCGCACATGTGCGCCGCATCATCGCCAATTGTGGGACAAGATGGTTCACTGGGGTTATGACAGTCATGACCAAGACCGGCAACGAAGACCGGTTGACCAACGATAAGTTAATGGTGTGCCTAGACGTTGACGGCACCATCGTGAACCATCAGGACCAGATGAGCCAGCAGGTGCGCAGCGCCGCGCGCGAAGTGGTGGACGCCGGACATGAAGTGGTGATTTCCACCGGCCGCTCCCTGGGCGCCGCCCTGCCCGTGGTGCAGGAACTGGGCATCGAGCACGGCTATGTGGTGGCCTGCAACGGCGGGGTGCTGGCCAAGGTGACCGGAGAAGAGGTGGAGGTCATCCACCGCGAGATTTTTGACCCCTCCCTGGTGTTGGCCACCCTGTGGCGCACCCTGCCCAACGCGAAGTACGCGTTGGAGAACGAGCGCGGCGAGTTCCTTTCCAGCGAGCAGTTCAGCGACGTCAGCTTCGGCGCCCCGGCCAGGGTCGTCGACTTTGAGGAGCTGGTGAACAGCAAGGCGGTGCGTGTGGTGGTGTTCTCCACCGACTCCAGCGCTGAGGAGTTCGGCCGTGCCGTGCACGGGCTGGGACTGTCGGGGGTCACCTACTCGGTGGGCTGGACCGCCTGGCTGGACATCGCCGCCGAAGGCACCACCAAGGCCAGTGGCCTGGAACGGCTGCGCGGGATCCTGCGCTTTGCCCCGGAGCAGACCATCGCGGTCGGGGACGGGCGCAACGACATTGAGATGCTGCAGTGGGCCGGGCTGGGGGTGGCCATGGGCCAGGCCCCGGATGAGGTCAAGGCGGTCGCCGACTCGGTGACCGATTCGGTGTGGGACGACGGTCTGGTGCCGGTGCTGCGCGGAGTCCTGGCGCGCTAGGCTGCGGCGTCGGTGGCGGCAGGCAGCCAGCAGGCCTGGGCGATCAGCGAGGGTGAAGGATTGCGGTAGACCGTGGTTGGCGGTGGGGCCAGTGATTGGTAGACCGCCCCGTCGGGGGTGGTGATCCGGATGGTGTGCGGGTCCTCCCGCACCACCCTTTCATGCCATCCCGGGGTTTCCTTGGCCTGGTTGCACCAACGGCACCGGTAGTTCGTGTTGTGCACGTTGGTCAGGCCCCCGGCCCGCCACGGGGTGATGTGGTCAAATTCGGCGGCGTCGTTATCGCAGTACGGGGTGCGGCAGCGCACGTCCCGGATCTGCAGGAAGTCCTTGAGGTTCTCCGGGACGGCGCGGGCCTTGGAATCCATCGCGATCAGCTCCCCGGTGCCGGGGGCCGTGAACAGGCGCTGGAGCTCCGGGAAGACCCCGATCCGGTCGCTGAGCTCCTCGGTGTCCTCATTCCACTTCGCATCGTAGAGCCGGGTGTCCATCTCCGTGACCAGGCTGCGCGCATACTGGGCCGGCACGAAGCCGTAACCGCACAGGTAGGCCGGCTCCCGATCCCCAAGCAGCAGCGTGCGGTCGGTCATGATCAGCTTGACGTCCACGAACACCGGAAGCTTCGCGGCGTTGCCGGTGATGGACTGGCGGGTGAGCAGATCGGTCATCAACTGGGCATGCTGCGCTTGTCCCCGGCCGCGCGTTCCCGCCTGGCCCGCCGCTTCAGGCTGGTCTCCAGGCCCACACCCTCCTCCAGGGGCAGCTTGGCGCGCAGCCACACGCAGTCCTTGCCGCGGGTGAAGATCACGTGGCGTTCCTCCGCGGCCTTGCCGATCCGGTCGGCCTTCTCGATGCTCTCATGGCGCATAGTGAAGCGTTCGACCGCGTCGCGGCACCGCTTGGTGCCCAGGTCCTGGAACATGTCCGGTTCGCGGGCAAAAAGCTCATCGAATTCCCGACGACGGCGGCGTTCACGTCCGTCAACGGGCCGGTGATCGCCAGGATCTGGCGTTCGGAAAGATGCCCGCGCTCAAAACTGGCGCACAGGTTGGGAAGGTCCTCCACCAGCATCCGGCAGGCCTGAAGATAGGAGCGGGCTCCCTGCTGGGACTGGCGCCGGGCCATGGCCACCGAGGCCGCGGCACCGCGCTCAAACTGGTCGATGTTGATGCAGCGGTCCTCCGCATCCAAGATCGTGTCCTTTTCCAGGCGGTAGGCCAGCTTGGCCTGCATGGCGCAGTAGCTGGCCTTGGCGCTTTCCAGCTGACGCAGCGCCTCCGCGCAGTCCCCGCGTTCCCCGGCGCGCAGCAGGATGTCCACGCGGCGGGTGAGCTGCTCGATCAGCTCGGCCACCTCATCGTGCAGGCAGCCCTCAGGCATCTGCTGCCTGATCTTCCGCTCCGCCTTGCGGCGGCGGCTGTGTTCTTGCTGGTCCATACTTCCAGCGTAGGTGTGACCCCCGACACTTTGGGTCCGGCTGCGGGGCAGCGCGCAAGATGGTTCGAAAATCTTTTCGGGCGCCGGCGCGCTAGCCCGCCTCGGCCAGCTGCAGCAGCCGGGC
>NZ_BAXF01000320.1:0-2541 GCF_001310435.1 Arthrobacter sp. JCM 19049
CTCCAGACCTCCTCGGTGGCGAAGGGCAGGAACGGGGCGAACAGGCGCAGCACCGCATCCAGGGTGGTGGCCAGGGCGGCCAGCACGCTGGCCTGCTCGGCCTGCCCGTGCCCGCCGTAGGCGCGGTCCTTGATCAGTTCCACATAGTCGTCGGTGAACGACCAGAAGAACGACTCGGTGATGTCCAGGGCCCGGGCGTAGTCGTAGGACTCGAACGCGCGCTTGGTGTCCTCGATGACCACCGCCAGGCGGGCCAGCAGCGAACGGTCCAGCCCGTTGGTGATCACCGCGGCGTCATCGGTGAGAATGTTCGCCTCGGTGGCACCCAGGTTCAGCACGAACTTGGAGGCGTTGAGGATCTTGATGGCCAGACGGCGCCCGATCTTCATCTGGTTGATCTCATACGCGGTGTCGGCGCCGAGCCGGGCGCTAGCCGCCCAGTAGCGCACGGCATCCGCGCCGAACTTCTCCAGCACCTCGGTGGGAACCACCACGTTGCCCTTGGACTTGGACATCTTCTTGCGGTCCGGGTCCAGGATCCAGCCGGAAATCGCCGCGTGGCGCCATGGGGCGTCCCCGTGCAGCGCGTCGGCGCGCACCACCGTGGAGAACAGCCAGGTGCGGATGATGTCATGGCCCTGCGGGCGCAGGTCGTACGGGTAGACCTTGGAGAAGAAGGACTGGTCGGTGTTCCAGCGTCCGGCGATCTGCGGGGTCAGCGAGCTGGTGGCCCAGGTGTCCAGCACATCGGCGTCCCCGATGAAGCCGCCGGGCTGGTTGCGCTGGTCCTCGGTGTAGCCGGCCGGGGCCTCGGCCACCGGGTCCACCGGCAGCTGCTGGGCCTGCGGCAGCAGCGGCGCGTCGTAGTTCGGCTCGCCGTTCTCATCCAGCGGGTACCACACCGGGATCGGCACCCCGAAGAAGCGCTGGCGGGAGACCAGCCAGTCGCCGTTCAGGCCCGAGACCCAGTTCTCGTAGCGTGAGCGCATGAACGAGGGGTGGAAGTCGATCTGCTCGCCGCGGGCGATCATCGCCTTGCGGCGGTCCTCGTCGCGTCCGCCGTTGCGGATGTACCACTGGCGGGAGGAGACGATTTCCAGGGGCTTGTCGCCCTTTTCGAAGAAGTTCACCGGGCGGGTGACCTTCTTCGGCTCTCCGTCGAGCAGGTTCGCTTCCTGCAGCAGCTCAACCACGGTCTCCTTGGCGGAGAACACGGTCTTGCCGGCGATCTGGGCGTAGGCCTCGGCCCCGGCGGGCTGGTGATCCACTCGGGGGTTTCGGCGATGATGCGTCCGTCGCGTCCCACGATGGCGCGGGTGGGCAGCTGCAGTTCACGCCACCAGTCACGTCGGTCAGGTCACCGAAGGTGCAGACCATGGCGATGCCCGAGCTTGTCGGCCTGGGCCAGGGCGTGCGGGCGCACCTCGACCGGGACCCGAACAGCGGGAGGTGACGGTCTTGCCGAACAGGTGCTGGTAGCGCTCGTCCTCCGGGTGGGCGACCAGGGCGGCACAGGCGGCCAGCAGTTCGGGGCGGGTGGTCTCGATGAAGACCTGCTCGCCGTCCTCGGTGGTGAACGGGTAGCGGTAGTAGGCGCCGGCGACCTCGCGGTCCTCCAGCTCGGCCTGGGCGACCGCGGTGCGGAAGGTGACGTCCCACAGGTCGGGGCCTCGGCCATGTAGGCGTCCCCGGCGGAGAGGTTCTCCAAGAAGGCGCGCTGGGACACGGCCCGGGAGTTGTCATCGATGGTCCGGTAGGTCATCCGCCAGTCCACGGACAGGCCCAGGGTGGTGAACAGCTGTTCGAAGACCTTCTCGTCCTCCACGGCCAGCTGCTCGCACAACTGGATGAAGTTCTTGCGGCTGACCACGTCCCAGTCGCGCTGGTTCTTCGCCGGCTTGGCCGGCGGCTGGTAGTCCTGGATGTAGGGCTTGGACGGGTCGCAGCGCACCCCGTAGTAGTTCTGGACGCGGCGCTCGGTGGGCAGGCCGTTGTCGTCCCAACCCAGCGGTAGAACACGTTCTTCCCGCTCATCCGCTGGTAGCGGGCCACCACGTCGGTCTGGGTGTAGGAGAACATATGGCCCACGTGCAGCGAACCGGAAGCGGTCGGCGGGGGAGTGTCGATGGAGTACACCGCCTCGCGGCTGGTGTCCTCATTGAAGTGATAGGTGCCCTCGGTGCGCCACCGGGACGAAAGACGTTCCTCCAGGCCTTCCAATGCGGGCTTGTCGGGAACTGAAACCGTGTTGGGCGTGTCTGTGCCCAAGTTTTCTTCTGCCATGTAAGCCATTGTTTCATGTTTCCTCGCCCGGGCGGGCATTGCGGCCCATGGGGTGAGACACCCGGCGGGCAGCGCGTAAGAGTCATTCACCCCGCTCGTGGTGGGCCGCCGCGCCGTTCTATTCTGGTGCCATGACCAACCATGAAAACTCCCCAGCCCCCGCCACCGAACGATCCGCCGTCGTCACCGGGGCCTCCAGCGGCATCGGCCAGGCCACCGTCAGGGCGCTGCGCCAGGAAGGATGCGCGTCTACGCCAT
>NZ_BAXF01000321.1:0-2540 GCF_001310435.1 Arthrobacter sp. JCM 19049
CCGCCGCGAACTCCCGCAGCGACTCGTCGATCGTGGCGCGGATCTGCCCGGCGTTGAAATGGCAGGACAGGTACGGGAAATTGAACGCCTGGTGCATCTCATCCGGACGCACCCATTTGGCCATCAGGGACAGCGGGCTGACCCAGGCCTCGGCGCACAGCACGCGCTCGCCGCCGTACTCGTCCAACACGGTGCGCCAGTCGCGGTAGATCTCGTGCACGGCCTCCTGACCCCACCAGGGGGCGAGTTCCTCGGTGCCGCCCATGGAGGCGGCCGCGGGGTCCACAACGTAATCCGGCAGCCGTCGGCCTTGATCAGGCCATGGGCGACATCCACCCGGAAACCGTCGGTTCCCCGATCCAGCCAGAAGCGCAGCACATTGCGGAACATTTCCCGAACCTCGGGGTTGTGCCAATTGAAATCCGGTTGCGAGGAATCAAAGACGTGCAGGTAGTACTGTCCCGGTGTGCCGTCCGGGTTGGTGGTCTGCGTCCACATGGGACCGCCGAAGACCGATTCCCAGTTGTTGGGAAGACCGCCGGGAGCCGCGTCGCGGAAGATGAACCGGTCCCGCTCCGGGGAGCCGGGCGCTGCGGCCAGGGCCTGCTGGAACCACGGATGCTGATCCGAGCAGTGGTTCGGCACCAGGTCAACGATGACGCGCAGGTCCAGCTCGTGGGCGCGGGCGACCATGGCGTCGTAGTCGGCGAGCGTACCGAAGCGCGGATCCACGTCGCAGTAGTCGCTCACATCGTAGCCGGCGTCCTTTTGCGGGGAGGTGAAGAAGGGGGAGAGCCAGATGCGTCGACCCCGAGGTCTGCCAGGGACTGCAGCCGCGCAGTGATGCCGGGCAAATCCCCCATGCCGTCGCCGTTCGCATCGGAGAAGGAACGAGGATAAATCTGGTAGATCACCGAGGAGCGCCACCATTGGGCGCCGGCCTCGGTCCTCCGGGAATCAGCGAGGGAACGGATTTGAGTCATGACGGTAACCCTAAACGAATTCCCATCAGTTGTAAACGCTTTCAGTTTGGACGCAGCCAGCCACCTTGGAATGCGGTTCCCTTATCGCGAGTGCGTCGGATTGAAGCGATTTTCCTGAGGTTCTTGTCATCGTTCATGATCTATGCCACTCTGGAAACGCTTACAATCGTGGTGGCACACGCACCTCGAACGAACCGACCGGCCACACCGCGCAGCATCGCAGTCAAACCGGTTCTTTGGACAAAGTTGTCACGAAAGGACACCCCATGATGGTGAACAAGCGCTCCCTGCTGCTGGGCGGGGCGATGACCGCGATTGCCGCGCTGTCCCTGACCGCCTGCAGTGGTTCGAACCCCTCGTCCACGCAGCCTTCCGAAACCGCCGCGCAGTCCTCCTCGGCCCCGGCCGAGGCTGGCTCGCTGAGCGTGTGGGTCGACGCGAACCGCGAGCCGGTCCTGAAGGAGGCGGCCGCCGACTTCCAGGCGAAGTCCGGGGTGAAGGTCGACCTGGTGATCAAGGACTTCTCCAAGATCCAGGAGGACTTCCTCAAGCAGGTTCCCACCGGCAAGGGGCCGGACATCACCATCGGCGCCCACGACTGGCTGGGCAACCTGGTCACCAACGGTGTGGTCCAGCCGGTCGAGCTGGGCGAGAAGAGCTCCGAGTTCCAGGATGTGGCCATCGACGCGATGCGCTACGAGGGCAACACCTATGGCGTTCCGTATGCCACGGAGAACCTCGCGCTGCTGCGCAACAAGGACCTGGTCGACAAGGCCCCGGCGACCTTCGATGAGATGATCGCCGAAGGCAAGAAGGCCGGCACCGACTTCCCGTTCCTGGTCCAGGTCACCGAGGTGGGCGACCCGTTCCACGCCTACCCGTTCCAGACCTCCTTTGACGCGCCGGTGTTCGGCACCGACGACACTGGGCCTATGACGCCAATGACCTGCAGATCGGCAACGCGGGCGGGCTGGAGTTCGCCCAGTGGCTGGCTGAGCAGGGCGAGGCCGGCACGCTGAAGACCTCCGTGGACGCGGACATCGCCAAGGAGAAGTTCATCTCCGGCGACTCCCCGTTCCTGTTGACCGGCCCGTGGAACGTGGACGCGGTCCAGGAGGCCAAGATCGATCTGGCGATCGACCCGATCCCGAGCGCCGGCGGTGAAAAGGCCCAGCCGTTCGTGGCCGTCCAGGGCTTCTTTGTCTCCTCGAAGACCGAGAACCTGCTGGCCGCCACCGAGTTCCTGACCAACTACATCGGCACCGAAGAAATCCAGACCAAGCTCTACGAGGTTGGCAAGCGTCCGCCGGCGAACAAGGAGGCGTTCGAGGCGGCCAAGTCCGATGAGACCATCGCGTCCTTCGGCGCGGTGGGCGAGAACGGCGTGCCGATGCCCAGCATCCCGGAGATGGCTGCTGTCTGGGAGTACTGGGGTGTGGCCGAAGCCGAGATCATCTCCGGCAAAGCCGATCCGGCCAAGCGCTGGAAGCAGATGACCGCGGACATCGAAAAGGCCATCGCCAAGTAGCGCTGCAGGCCGCCACCGGGCCTGGCCGG
>NZ_BAXF01000322.1:0-2526 GCF_001310435.1 Arthrobacter sp. JCM 19049
GGCCCACCCGCTCTACCCAAACCTGAAGAAGATTGGAGAATAATCATGGCTGACTTGCTGCCTGAGCACCCGGAATTCCTCTGGGCGAACCCCGAACCGAAGTCCTCCTATGACGCCGTGATTGTCGGCGGCGGCGGACACGGCCTGGCCACGGCCTACTACCTGGCCAAGAACCACGGCATGACGAACATCGCCGTGCTGGAAAAGGGCTGGCTGGCCGGCGGGAACATGGCCCGCAACACCACCATCATCCGCTCCAACTACCTATGGGACGAGTCCTCGGGAATCTACGAGAAGTCGCTGAAGCTGTGGGAGCAGCTGCCCGAGGAACTGGACTACGATTTCCTCTTCTCCCAGCGCGGCGTGCTGAACCTGGCCCACACGCTGGGCGACGTGCGCGAATCGGTGCGCCGAGTCGAGGCGAACAAGCTCAACGGCGTGGACGCCGAATGGCTGAGCCCCGAACAGGTCAAGGAGGTCTGCCCGATCATCAACACCGGGGATGACATCCGCTACCCGGTCATGGGGGCCACCTACCAGCCGCGCGCCGGCATCGCCAAGCACGACCACGTCGCCTGGGCGTTTGCCCGCAAGGCGAATGAGATGGGCGTGGACATCATCCAGAACTGCGAGGTCATCGGTTTCCTGAAGGACGGGGAGAAGGTCACCGGGGTGAAGACCACCCGTGGCACCATCCACGCCGGCAAGGTCGCCCTGGCCGGGGCCGGTCACTCCTCGGTGCTGGCCGAAATGGCCGGCTTTGAGCTGCCGATCCAGTCCCACCCGCTGCAGGCGCTGGTCTCCGAGCTGTTCGAGCCGGTGCACCCGACCGTGGTGATGTCCAACCACATCCACGTCTACGTCTCCCAGGCGCACAAGGGCGAACTGGTGATGGGCGCGGGCATCGACACCTACAACGGCTACGGCCAGCGCGGTGCCTTCCACGTGATTGAGGAGCAGATGGCCGCCGCGGTGGAGTTGTTCCCGATCTTCGCCCGGGCCCACGTGCTGCGCACCTGGGGCGGAATCGTGGACACCACCATGGACGCCTCCCCGATCATCTCCAAGACCCCGATCCAGAACCTGTACGTGAACTGCGGCTGGGGGACCGGCGGGTTCAAGGGCACCCCGGGGGCCGGGTTCACCCTGGCCCACACCATCGCCAACGATGAACCGCACGCCCTGAACGCCCCGTTCAGCCTGGATCGCTTCGAAACCGGACACCTCATCGACGAACACGGCGCCGCCGCCGTGGCCCACTAGGAGCCGCCACCATGATGCTGATTGAGTGCCCGAACTGCGGGCCACGCAATGAAACCGAATTCAAGTACGGCGGGCAGGCGCACGTCGCCTACCCTGCCGACCCCCACGCGCTGAGCGACAAGGAATGGGCCCACTTCCTGTTCTACCGCCAGAACCCGAAGGGATCTTCGCCGAACGCTGGGTCCACTCCGGAGGGTGCCGCAAGTGGTTCAACGCACTACGCGACACCGTCACCTACGAATTCAAGGCCGTTTACCGCGCCGGGGAAGCACGCCCGGAACTGCAGAACACCCAGGGAGGTACCCGATGAGCCAGAACAAGCCCTACCGGCTGGAGACCGCCATGGCACCGTCCGCGCGTGTTCAGCGTGAGGAGGCTTTGCTGCTCACCGTTGACGGCCAGCAGCTCTCCGCTCTGTCGGGGGACACCGTCGCTAGCGCCATGCTCGCCAATGGGATGCGCTCCTGTGGCAACTCGATGTATTTGAACCGCCCCCGGGGCATCTTCTCTGCCGGAGTTGAGGAACCCAACGCGCTCATCACCGTGGCGGCCCGCCACCACGAGGACATCGACGAATCGATGCTTCCCGCCACGACCGTTACGGTCACCGACCGGATGCACGCCACTTTGCTGCGGGGCCTGGGCGTACTGGACCCAACCACGGATCCGGCCTACTACGACCATGTCCACGTACACACTGATGTGCTGGTCGTGGGGGCAGGGCCGGCCGGCCTGGCCGCGGCGCGTGAGGCCAGCCGTTCTGGTGCCCGTGTGCTGCTGATGGATGAGCGCACCGAGGCTGGCGGCACCCTGCGCGACACATCCGGGGAGCAGATCGACGGCAAGGACGCCTCCAGCTGGATCGAGGAGGTCACCGGGGAGCTGGCGCAGGCCGAGGAAACCACCCACCTGCAGAACACCACTGTGCTCGGCTCCTACGATGCGAACTACATCGTTGCCGTGCAGCGGCGCACGGTGCACCTCAACGGTCCGGCCGGCAAGGGAGTTTCGCGCGAACGCGTCTGGCATGTGCGTGCCAAGCAAGTTGTGCTGGCCACCGGGGCCCACGAGCGGCCGATGGTATTCGAAAACAACGACCGGCCCGGCATCATGCTGGCCGGAGCGGTTCGAAGCTACCTGAACCGCTACGGTGTCCGCGTGGGACAGCGCATCGCGGTGGCTACGACCAATGATTCGGTCTACCCGCTAGTTTCCGAACTGGCAGCCAGCGGCGGGGTGGTCGCCGTCATCGACGCCCGGTCG
>NZ_BAXF01000323.1:0-2521 GCF_001310435.1 Arthrobacter sp. JCM 19049
CGGATCCGGCCGCGCGCCGGGGCCCTGCGCTTGTGGCTGCAGCTGCTGGACCGGCTGGAACCCGAACACTCCCTGGCTGCCCGGCTGCAGCTTTTCCACCGCTTCGGCGGCTATGAGCTGGCCGAACAGATCTACCGGCTCGGCGCCGGTCAGTGGCCGGAACATGAGCAGATGGTCTTTGAGCGCCTGCGCTCCGATTCCCCGCGAGACGCGGTGCGTTTTGGCCTGCAGGTGCTGCAGGACCCGGCACGGGCCTGCGATGAGCTGGGACGCCTGGAGGAACCGGGCCACGCGCTGCTGGATCAGGTGATCAGCGCCGTTGTCCCATTCGCCCCCGAACGGGCCGTGCCCCTGCTGGAATCAAGCGTGGGAGCCAAGCTGCTGCATGCCGACCGGCGCATGTACCCGCAGGTCGCCGACCAGCTGCGCCAGTTGCTGGAACTGGCGGCAAAACCGGTGAGACGGCGCGGGCACGGAAGTTCATTGCCCAGGTGCGCACCCGCCATGCGAACCGGCCGCGCCTGCTGGAACAGCTGGACCGCGGTGGACTGCCCCGCTGAGCGCGAACCCGCACGGCCGGACCGTTAAACACCGTCGCATGTCTCGAAGTGGTCTTCGAAACATGCCGATTGAAGAAAGCTGGTAAAAGTGCGGCGATTAGCCTTCGCACTCGACGCAGAATCCGATGTTGCCTTCCTCGCGCACCAGCTGCGAGCGGTGACGGACCAGGAAGCACGAGCCACAGATGAACTCGTCGTCCTTGGCGGGAACGACCGTGACGGTCAGCTCCTCGTTCGACAAGTCAGCACCGGGCAGTTCCAAACCGTCGGTGTGGTCGGTTTCGTCGAGTTCGCGCACGACGCTCTTGGCGTCGGGGGCGTTTGCGGACTTGACCGCATCCAGTGAAGCCTTACGTGCCTCGGCTACATCCGGGCGGACCTCATCGTAATCAGTTGCCACGAATTGCATTCCTAACGTGAGCCATTGTGCTGTTCGAGATAGGAGATTACAGCATAGATGAGACAAAAACACAATCGTGGAGGGAGGTTTCGCTCACAGCCTGTCAACCATGGCCCCGCCGGTAGCGGAAAGGCAAAAGACGTGCCACGTCAGAAGCGCTTTCACGCTTCGTTCGTGGCACGTCTTACAGTGCGTGGAACCTACTTGCGGCCCTGGTTGGCCACTGCCTTGATGGCCTCGGCGGCGGCTTCGGGATCCAGGTAGGTGCCCCCGGCGGTGACCGGGGTGAAGTTCTCGTCCAGTTCGTAGACCAGCGGGATGCCGGTGGGAATGTTCAGCCCGGCGATGTCCTCGTCGCTGATGCCGTCCAGGTGCTTGACCAGGGCGCGCAGCGAGTTGCCGTGCGCGGCGACCAGCACGGTCTTGCCCGCGGTCAGATCCGGCTTGATGGAGTCCTCCCAGTACGGCAGCATGCGCTCAAGCACGTCCTTGAGGCATTCGGTGCGCGGAGCGTCATCGCCCAGCGAGGCGTAGCGCTCGTCGCCGACCTGGCTGAACTGCGAGTCGTCGGCCAGCGCCGGCGGCGGGGTGTCGTAGCTGCGGCGCCACTGCATGAACTGCTCCTCGCCGAATTCGGCCAGGGTCTGTGCCTTGTCCTTGCCCTGCAGCGCCCCATAGTGGCGTTCGTTCAGTCGCCAGCTGCGGTGCACCGGAATCCAGGAACGCCCGGAGGCCTCCAGCGCCAGGTTGGCGGTGACGATGGCACGGGTCAGCAGGGAGGTGTGCAGGACCTGCGGCTTGTAGCCGGCCTCGTCCATCAGCTGGCCGCCGCGCACGGCCTCGGCGCGGCCCTTCTCGGTCAGCGAGACGTCATACCACCCGGTGAACAGGTTCTTCTCGTTCCATTCACTCTGCCCGTGGCGCAGCAAAATCAAAGTATGGCTCATGATTCCCATCTTAGCGTTGCAGGTTCGTGCCCCGGTGGTTCATTGCACCCACCCTGGGCGTTGGTCACCCCTCGGTGCTCCCGGCCCATCCCTCGGAACGGGCGCAGGGACCGGCGGGTCAGTAGTTGTACCAGTTGCCTCCGCGACCGGAGAGCGCCGGGCGCACGTCGGCCAGGTAGACGCAGCAGATGCAGGCGGCAATCAGCTGCAGGAATCCGCCGCCGAGCGCGGCCGCGTTGGGCAGCACGGAAAGCACGGCGATGAAGGCACTGCCGCCGGTCAACGCCATCCAGAACCCCTTGGTGCGCTTGCCCTCGGCCACAAAGCGGTCCCCGGGGTGGCGCACTGCGTCAATCAGCGCCCACAGCGCCAGGACCGCGATCACCAGGGACAGGGCATACATCAGAAAAAATTCGATGGTGCGTGCTAGTTGCATGGTTCCAGCCTACCCGCGCGGCCCCGCGCCGGGACACATTGGCAGCGACACATTTGGCGCACCGGCACCCCGACCAGCCAGCCGACGGCGGCAGGCTCAGCCTTCCAGGCTCCCCAGCGCCTGGCTCAGGTCCCGCCACAGATCCTGCGGATCCTCGATGCCCACCGAGAGCCGGATC
>NZ_BAXF01000324.1:0-2516 GCF_001310435.1 Arthrobacter sp. JCM 19049
CCGGCGGTGTCCGGCAGCGCCGGGACATGGCGCCGACCTGGTTCGCGACCTGCGCCAGGGCCTGTTCAATGCTGGCGGTGCGCAGCGGCTGGTCCGGGGTCAACGCGACCGGTACCGCCCCATATTCGGGGACCCGGGTGGTGGACTTTTCCTGGATCACCAGGTGGTCCTCGCCGACCTCCAGCACGGTGGCGTTGAACGCACCGCCGCGCACGGACTCATCAACCTCCATGCCCTCGGGCAGTGGATCGCCGAACATGGCGAAGAAGCCGGTGCCTTCGGAAACCAGGGACCCCTCGGCCAAGGTCCCGTAGACCTTGGAGTGCCGCGCCAGGGTGCGTGAACGCGGGGTTGGCTTGTGCCAGTCCTGCAGCACCTGTACCGAATCGACGGTGAATACGCCCCGCGTATCGGACCAGTCCTCCATGGGCGCGGCGAGCCGGTCGAAGTGCTCCCACCAGAACTGCTTGCGTTCCCGGCGGTGGTAACCGGTGGCTGCGGCCACCATGGCAATTGCCCGGTCATCTGCGCTCAACGCCTGCCCAGCCGGCAGCCCGGCGATGTAGCGCTGCAGCCGTTCCTCCTCTGCGGTGGGTTCCGCCGTCGAGTCCGGCAGCTGCTCTTGGGCCAGTGGCGCGGGGGCCTGGACCGGGCTGGCGGGAACCAGCCCGAGCAGCCAGTCGCGCAGCCGCAGGGTGGACAGGCAGTCATACTCGTTGTAGTCGGCGATGGACTCAAGCACCTGACGGGCCTCGGCCGCGCGCCGGCATCCCGGGCCTGCATATAGTGTGCATAGGCGACCACCGAGGCCCCGGCATCCACCACGTCCCCGGAGCGCAGGTGCTCGCCCATGTAGAGCGGTTCAAGCTTCTTGATGGAGTAGGAACGCGTGGAGAGCACCAGTGAGTTGCGTACCGTTTCATACAGGTCCACCAGCAGGCCCTCGCGCAGCCACTGGTCGATGGCTTCCTCCCCGGTCACGTGCACCTGGGACAGGTTGCGCAGGGCCGACTTCTCATACGGGGCGTAATGGTAAATGCGCATGTGGGGAAGCGTTCACGCCGGGCGGTGACGTAGTCGATGAACTGCAGGAACGCGGTGCGCTCCTCGCCGCGGTTGTGCGCCCAGAAGGGGCGGAACACTGGGGTGCCGGTGTCGTTTTCCACTACCCCGAACAGGTACTCCAGTCCCCAGCTGCCGTCGGCGGGCTCCTGGTACATGGGATCACCCTCGAAGTCGAAGAAGATGTCTCCGGGATCAGGCACCGGCAGCCGGTTGATGGTCTGTGTATCCTTGACCCGGTAGGACACTGCGCCAACCTGCCCGTCGGGTTCGGCCAACCCCAGCTGCATGCGGGCCTGGTCGACGTAGCGGCCCAGCGCGGTGCCGGGAGCCGCCTCCACCTCGGCCAGCTGATGGATGCTGTGAATTCCGCGACGGCGCAGCTTGGCCCGCTGGGTCATGGACATGTTCGCCACCTGCAGCACATCCCCGGTGGCGCTGACCTGCTCGGCACAGAAATCGCAGCGCCCACACACCTTGATGGCATCCGAATCCCAGAGCACCGGGCACCCGGACTGGCGGTGACGTTCGGTCAAGGCCAGGAATTTGCGCCGTTGGGCCCGGAACACCGGCAGGATTTCGGTGATCCGGTGCACCGAATGGGTGCCGTCGCCCAGCACCAGGGTTGCCTGCGGACTGAGCGGGATGCCCTCGGTCTGCAGCTGGTCGGCGTAGGCTCCGAGCTGCAGCAACGCGCTGACCCGGGCGTGCCGGGCCAGTTTGGTGTCCCACACCGCCCAGGACCCGTCGGGTTGGCGGACCAGGAAATCGGCGAACCCCACAAAGGAGCCGTCATAGAAGGTGGCCTGGTAGACCACGTCCGCGCCGTTGCGCAACACTTCGAGGGTCTGTTCGTGGGCGGCCAACAATCCCTCATGGGTCATCACCGGACGATCCGGGAAGGATTTCACGCCCCGGTGGGCCGCCGCATCGTAGGCCCGTACTTCTCCTCCAGCTCGGCCAGGATCCGCCGTTCGTGCACGTCGCCGAGCTCCGCGCTGCGTTCGAGCATCTCATCGGGGGCAAAGTGCGGCTTCGGACGCAGCCCCAGCTTGATGTCCAGCAGGTACAGCGACTGGTACTCGCACCCTACGGCGATGGCCAGGTCGCTGGCCGAGTAGATGAAACGGTCCTGGAGGAAGAACACGGGGACAGGTGCCTTTCGTTGACCTGGAAGTTACCCTGTCAACCTAGCACCGGTCTCCGACGTTTGTGGTGTGCCGGATCCTGCGTTCGGGCACTGGCCCGCTGCTACTTGGCCCGGCGCCCGCCGAAGATCAGCGAGGCGGCGGCCATTGCCGCACTGACGGTGTTGACCGCGGTCCACGGGCCCATGTTCTTGGCCAGCGGATGCGAACCGCCGAACGCCCCCAGATAGGCGGCGGTCAGGATCACGGCCCGTGCGGTGCCGGCATCCTTCTTCCAGATCAGGAACGCGCCGGTGCCGGCGGCCG
>NZ_BAXF01000325.1:0-2519 GCF_001310435.1 Arthrobacter sp. JCM 19049
CGGCACCTCCGCGGCCATGCTGGACCGGCTGAAGCTGGATGATGCCCGCATCGACGGGCTGATCGGCGCCCTGGAGGAACTGGCCGGACTGCCGGACCCGGTGGGCACCGTGCTGCGCGGGGAAACCCTGCCCAACGGGCTGCGCATGCGCCAGGTCAACGTGCCCATGGGCGTGGTCGGCACCATCTATGAAGCCCGCCCGAACGTGACCGTGGACATTGCCGGGCTGGCCCTGAAAAGCGGCAACGCGGTCCTGCTGCGCGGCGGTTCGGCCGCCCTGAACTCCAACCTGGCACTGGTCGGGCTGATCCGCGACGCCCTGGAGAAGGTCTCGCTACCGCGGGACATCGTAATCTCCGTGGATGAATACGGACGCCCCGGAGCCGATGCCTGATGGGGGCGCGCGGCAAGATCGACGTGCTGATCCCGCGCGGTGGACGCGAACTGATCCAGCGAGTGGTCACCACCGCCAAGGTGCCGGTCATCGAGACCGGTGAAGGCAACGTGCACATCTTCATCGACGAGTCGGCGGACACCGACACCGCCGTGGACATCCTGCTCAACGCGAAAACCCAGCGCCCGAGTGTGTGCAACACCGTGGAGACGCTGCTGATCCACCGGGACGCGGCCGCCGGACGCAGCGTGCTGGAGGAGCTGTCCAAGGCCGGGGTGCGCCTGCACACCGACCCGCGTGCCGCCGAGCTGGCCGAGGGCCTGGACCCGGTCCAGGCCGATGAGCAGGACTGGGCCAATGAATACCTGGACCTGCAAATCGCGGTGAAGGTCGTGGACGGGATCGATGAGGCCATGGAGCACATTGCCGAATACTCCAGCGGGCACACCGAGGCCATCATCACCAGCAGCCTGCAAAACTCCGAACGCTTCGTGGCCGAGGTCGACTCGGCCGCGGTGATCGTCAACGCCTCCACCCGCTTCACCGACGGCGGGCAGCTGGGCCTGGGCGCCGAGGTGGGGATCTCCACCCAGAAGATGCACGCCCGCGGGCCAATGGGGCTAGCGGAGCTGACCACCACCAAGTGGATCGTGCAGGGCGACGGGCACATCCGCAAATAGTTTCTGCAACCTGTTTTCGGTACGATGTAGAAGAACAAACTATTCACAAACGATCGATGGCAGGCCGTTGATCACCAAGAATATCTGGAGAGTTAGTTGAACGCGCTGAACCTGGCTACCGCAGCCTCCACCTCATCCCTCTCAGGCGAGACCTGGCACTGCTGATCGGTGTGGGCATTTTCGTCGCGCTGATGGTCGGCCTGCTGATCACCATGTCGTACACCAACGTCGGCAACCGCCACCAGGTGAAGCCGGAACCGCACGACATCCACCGCCAGACCAAGGTGCACGAGACCAAGCACTAGGCCCCGGTGAATTCAACAGCACAGCACCGCCCATTCCGCCTCGGCGTGATGGGCGGTACTTTTGACCCCATCCACAACGGCCACCTCGTCGCCGCCAGCGAAGTCGCTGCCGAATACGACCTGGACGAAGTGGTGTTCGTTCCCACCGGTGAGCCGTGGCAGAAGGCCGACCGGAAGGTCACCCCCGCCGAGCAGCGCTACCTGATGACCGTGATCGCCACCGCGTCCAACCCGCGCTTCACCGTCAGCCGCGTCGACATCGACCGCGAGGGGCCGACATACACGATCGACACGCTGCGCGACCTGCGGGCCGAACGCCCCACGGCGGAACTGTTCTTCATCACCGGCGCCGACGCGATGAGCCAGATCATGAGCTGGAAGAACGCCGACGAACTGTGGAACCAGGCACACTTCGTGGGGGTCACCCGTCCCGGCCACCCGATGCCGGAAGTCGCACAGTCCAGCGCCTCCGAACTGGAGATCCCGGCACTGTCGATCTCCTCCACGGATTGTCGGGCCCGCGTTGGACAGGGAAAACCGGTATGGTACTTGGTGCCGGATGGTGTGGTGCAGTACATTGCAAAATATGGGCTCTATACCGAGTCGCAGCCTGAAAGTGGCACCCAAAACACGGCATAATCACTTGGTAAGGGTGCATGCAGAAGTCTACGCGGTCGGGAGAAGGACAGGATGAGCGATAACACGCAACCGGCTTCAAGCCGGCGTGCTTTGCGTGAAAAGCGTCGGGCGGAAATGGAGGCCCTGCTGGCCAACAGCAAGGCCGAGCAGGAAGCCAGGGAACAGGCAGCCCGTGAAGAGGCAGTCAATTCCAAGAAGGCTCCGCAAACCCCTGCCGCGGCCCCAGGGAAGCAGACCTCTAAGCCTTCCTCCACCTCCGGTTCGAACACCTCTAAGCCCGCTTCGGGCGCAAAGCCCGCACCGCAGAACGCACCCAAGGCTGACGAGGCACCCAAGAAGCCTGCCAACAAGAGCGGCGCCGCCAAGGCCGCCGAGGCCAAGAAGGACACCGCCAAGAGCGGCGAAACCCAGCAGAGCGCCAAGCCTGAGGCGGCAAAAAAGGCTGCCGAGAAACCGGCCGCAACCAAGCCTGTGGCTGCCAAGCCCGCCGCGAAGCCGGCG
>NZ_BAXF01000326.1:0-2502 GCF_001310435.1 Arthrobacter sp. JCM 19049
CGGGCGTCCTCGGACAGCGTCTTGGCGGCCAGGTAGCCGGCCCACCCGGTCAGATCGACCTTCTCCATGCCGATCACGGTGGTGATGGACGGGACGGTTGGCTGCCCGCCGACCTCGCGGGCATACATTCGTCCCAGTGCTGTCTGTACGGCCAACCGAGGGGAAGTCATAGTGCGATCATGGCATACCGCCCCGACACTTCAGCTAGTCCGCTCGAGATTCAGCACCGATTCGCGGGGCGCGGCGGGGAAAAAGCGGCTGTGAACCAGATCTCAGCTTTTGGATTTGGTGCTTCGGCATTTTCTCGTATAGAGTTTTTACTCGTTGGAAAGACGCCGAAACGGCAGATGAACTTCCAATTTTGCGGACATAGCTCAGCTGGTAGAGCGCAACCTTGCCAAGGTTGAGGTCGCGAGTTCGAACCTCGTTGTCCGCTCGCAAAAAGATCACCGGATCGGTTCGCCGATCCACGCCCGGTTTACCGACCGGACCTGGTGGGGTGGCCGAGAGGCGAGGCAGCGGCCTGCAAAGCCGTATACGCGGGTTCGAATCCCGTCCCCACCTCGCTGGAGGCATTTGCCTCAGGCATTATCTTTTTTGCGCGATTGGCGCAGCGGTAGCGCGCTTCCCTGACACGGAAGAGGTCACTGGTTCGATCCCAGTATCGCGCACGAAGCATTCATCCTCGGATGGCTGTTTACGCGGACATAGCTCAGCTGGTAGAGCGCAACCTTGCCAAGGTTGAGGTCGCGAGTTCGAACCTCGTTGTCCGCTCCAAAGTTCCTGGGGTATCCTAGGTGCTTGGCCGAAACTCTTCGGAAATTCGGCGCGATTGGCGCAGCGGTAGCGCGCTTCCCTGACACGGAAGAGGTCACTGGTTCGATCCCAGTATCGCGCACTGGACATTCATCGTATGATTAATGTTCAACACAACATGCGGACATAGCTCAGCTGGTAGAGCGCAACCTTGCCAAGGTTGAGGTCGCGAGTTCGAACCTCGTTGTCCGCTCCACTGTCAGAAGGCCACCCCCACGGGTGGCCTTCTGCTTTTCCCGCCAGCACCTCCAGCCCATGCACGCATGCATCTCGCTGATGGCTGAATTCTTGCCGACGCCGGTTCAAACCTTCCCCCGGCACCGCTGTCCGGTTTACCATATCCACAAGAGTGGGGACGGCAGGTGTTCCCAGCGTTGAAGGGAGGTGGCCTTTTTGTCAGGTTTTGACGAGCTGAAGGGCGAAGCCGAAGGACTGGCGCACAAGGCTGGCCAGTTTGCCGCAGAGAATTCAGAAAAGGTGGCCAACGGCATCGATAAGGCCGGAAACTTCGTCGATGAGAAGACCGGCGGCAAGTACGCCGACAAGGTCGACTCGGTTCAAGACGGAGCGCGCAACCTCCTGAACAAGCTCAAGGGCGATAACACGCCATAGCCGTTTATTGCGCGTCGAGTCGGGCATCGCCCCAAGCGCGTAGAAGGGCGTCGAACCACCGGTTCGGCGCCCTTCGCCTATCTGCAGCCGCGTGTCCGCCGCTCCAGGGCGCTTCCCGCAAGGCGGACACTGCCCCGCCTCCCCGGGCGGACAAGTGTCCGCATCGCCCATTCCTCGCAGGCCGGAGCCGGCCGCGCCATGGGCCGCCAGCGCAACAGCCTGAAACAAATTTCTCCAACATCACAGGTGGCGGCTAGGAAAGGAGTCATGCCCACAGAACTGCCAGCACGCCCCAACGCCCTTCCCGACGCGGTCATGGCCGGGTTCGTCACCACCATGGTCGGGTTTACCTCCTCCTTCGCGGTGGTGCTGACCGGGCTGCTGAATGTGGGGGCCGACGAAGGCCAGGCCGCCTCCGGCCTGCTGGCCCTGACGCTGCTGACCGGGCTGAGTACCATGCTGCTCTCGCTCTGGCACCGGATTCCGATCACGATCGCCTGGTCCACCCCGGGTGCCGCGATGCTCGCCAGCCTGGGCTCGGGCTCCTACGGCTTCGCCGAGGCGGTGGGCGCGTTCATCGTCAGTGCCGCCCTCATTGTGCTTTCCGGGCTGCTCCCGGTGCTGCAGCGGCTGCTGGGACGCATTCCGGTGCCGATCGCCCAGGGCATGCTGGCCGGGGTGCTGATCCCGCTGTGCCTGAAGCCGTTCACGTCCCTGGCGGTGATCCCAATGGCCGCGCTGGTCATCCTGCTGGTCTTCCTCATCGGGCTGCGGCTGCTGCCGCGCTTCGTGGTGGCGGTGACAATGCTCGCCGCCGTGCTGCTGGGCATGTGGCACATCACCAGCACCGGAACCTGGGGTGAGGTGTCGGCGCTGCCGCAGATGCAGTGGGTGGCCCCGGAGTTCAACCCCACCGCCATCGCCGGGATCAGCGTCCCGCTGTTCATCGTCACCATGGCCTCACAAAATGTGCCGGGCGTGGCGGTGATGTCCTCCTTCGGCTACCGGGTGCCCTGGCGGCCGGCGATGCTGGTCACCGGGACCGGTTCGGGGATCGGGGCGCTCTTTGGCGGC